>DATHPY010000029.1:0-5358 GCA_035483315.1 Puia sp.
AGGCGAGTTCAAACATTATACCTTTTGAAAAATCCGAATATTTTACTTCTAAATATTGGGACAAAAGAAATAAAGAAGCACTTGACGCTATTCGATATTTAGGAGGACTTTAAGCATATCCAAAATTTGCATTATTCTTTCTCTATAATTCAGTAAATATTCCCACATTTCTTTTAAATCATATTGTGGTGTAGTAAATGTTTGGTAATTGGCAATTAATTTTGAAAACGCTATTGTTTTTTTACCTTCAATTTCTGCAATTATAATTCTATCATGCGAGAATTGATTTCTATAATCTCTTAATTGGTCAAGCATATTAATATCTTCTATCTTAGAATCGTAAACATTTTTGTAATATGTTTCGATTGCGTACTTAGCTACATCAATTTTTTCGAATAGGGTTAATTCGTCCAAATCTTTATTTTTTCTTCCACTTAACAATGGAACATTTTTTATTTTCTTTAAATCATCTTGTTTGAATATTTCATAAATTATGGACGCTAAAATAAAATCGACATCAACAGCCATATTAATATAAGTTCCACGAAGTCTAATTTCTTCGACATGATTTTTAATATGATTTGGAATTTCTTGAGGTATCATAATATTCAATTTATTATTCTTTATCGTCAACCATCTGTGAAAAAATTTTTGCAATTAAGATTACGCATTCAATTAAAAATGGAACAATTACCCAAACTATAATTGGCGAAATAACACCTAAGAAAAGTAGAAATCCAAAGTATATCAATACCCATCCAAAAAGTCCGAAAATGTTATTGCCCGTATGATGGTGAATGTAAATCCCAGACGCATAAAATATAACCATTGCGGCTACCCATGCTAAAAACATCCAACTGATAAAATGTTTCTGCAACTTGTCAAACCGAAACCGCGAACGCTTCACTACATAATCTTCGTAGTTCTTTCGATTGATTAAATCTTCTTCTAATCGAGACATTCCCTTTTACTTCCTAAGCTACGTTAGAAAATGCACTCAATAGAAGCGTGGCTAAAAAAATATTTCCTTTTCTTCCCGAAGGGAAGCTCCTGAAGCGCTATTTAACATAAATCTATCTTATCGGTAAAAAAACTTCCTTCCCCGCTGAATTGGATTGCGATTTTTTTGCACTATACAGATTAGTTAAACAAAAAAATCGCAATCCAATTCAGCGGGGGATGAAAACAGACTTTTTTTTTCGCCGATAAGAATATATTATGTTATTTAGCTCGGATCTGTGCCGCACCACGTTTTGTAAATTTGGTTTACAACAAAACGGGAGCGGTGAGGGCTGAAGCGAAAGCGGCATTTCTTTTTTGTTTTTTTTAAAGGGTGTATTTGAAATGTATTAATTTTACGGAAGTAAAATAAAAAAGGGCAACTCTCAATTGCCCATTGTCCAAAATGAGGTTTCATATCAACCTCGCAACAAAGATATGAATGCAAACCGGATGGTCTAACGAATTTTTCGAAATGCAAAAGTTGGCTATTGAATGGATAAGGAAATGCAAAAAATTATTTTTCAGCATTTTCAGATTTCGTAAGTTTCGCGGCAATAAGGAAAGAAGCTATGGAAGTTCCCAAACAGATATAAAATAAAACGTGAAACGAAAGATGAAAGAAAAGAGTTATGATGGATATAGGTATTAATAAGGATATTCCGAATATAGCAATACCTCGATTAATATTTTCCTGTGGAAGATCGGATTTAGAAGAAACTCCGACAATACACATACATGCGCCATACCATGAAATCGCCATTACAAGTGAAAAAATAATCGGTACATAAAAAATCGTCTTTTCGAACCATGCCTGCCTTGTAAAATAAAGGTCGATGTAGAAAAAGCATCCAAAGCTTATTACTGAAAACAGAAATCCACGAAAAGATTCTCCCGATTTATTAATATCATCTAATACTCCCATGTACCAATTATTTACTCACTAAGTTACCTGTATTTGCCTTTAGAAGCAGAGCCAAAAAAACAAAAAAGAAATGCGGCAGCATTGGCAGAAGCGCTATTTAACATAATATAAATTATAAGACAAATTTTTTTAATTATAGTTCCCCGCTAATTTATAGGATTTTTTTGTTTAAAGAATGTGTATTTATAGTTCAAAAAAATCCTATAAATTAGCGGGGAAAGAGGAAAAAGGAAGAAAAAAATTAGGTCTTATAATTTGAGTTAATGATAAATAGCACAGCCGGCGCACGAAAAAAGAAATATGAAAGACATTCCATTTGGGGGTTTTCCTAAAAGACCTGACCCTCCTAAAATTGAACCACCAGATTTATCTTCTCTTGATTTTAAAAAGCCATGGAATGAAAGGCATCCATTTCTATTCGCCTTTATATTTGTACTATTGGGCGCTATTTGTGGAGAAAGTATTCACAGATTATTACAGTCGCCGCCCCAACCAAAAGACCAAGTGCATACTGCAACCACCAAGCGAAAGTAAGAAGATAACTTTTGTTTTTATTCCTATCCATTTGAAAGAAGTCCTATCCAAAATTAGATAAATAAAGAATTCATTTCTTTTTTGCCTGCGCACACCCACGCGGGATTAGAGTGCTTATATAACTGCTTCACGCCCAGACATCTAAGTATCATAACTCTGTATATTATAAGACAAATTCCTTTATTTGTTTTGTTAAGTAAGAAACCTGCCTCAATTTCGTTTGTATATTGATCCTCAAATCGCAAAAACCCATCGTTTTGAAACTTAAGCTGTCTGCCTCATTTTGGTTCCGGTCCATTTTTTTTACACTGCTCAATCGGTTCTCATTAATATTTTTTGGCGTTGTAGGTTATATGATCCTGGCAAAAAAAGTTTTTCCAACCGCAAACGAAATGGGCGTTTGGGGAATATTTCTTGCCGTACTTTCTTTGGTGGAAACCGTTAAGCAGGGTTTGTTGCGTAACCCGATGATAAAATTTTTAAGCGAACCGGAATATGCGGATCAAAAAAACAAAGTGCAATCCGTTGCGTTGCTTATTAATTTCGGATTTTCAGCGCTCGTTATTCTGCTCATTATTTTTTTAGGAAATCCATTTTGCCAATGGCTCAACTTTCCGGAATTATATCCCATGATCCTTTGGGGAATTTTTCTCATCATTTTATTAATTCCTTTCAATCACTTCGAAGTGTTGCTACAGGCAAATTTTCGTTTCAAAAGTATTTTTTTAGGATATCTTTTTCGCCAGGGAATTTTTTTAACTGTCGTATTGATCTTTTTATTTTTTTTCAAAAACTATCTCGGCCTCATAATGCTGGTAAAGCTGCAGATATTCGCATTATTCTCCGGCATGATCGTTATGTTTTTTTCTGCGCGGGATCTTTTTTTCAAAGGATTTGTGATTGATAAAATATTATTGAAAAGAATGCTTCATTTCGGAAAATATATTTTCGGAACAAATGTATTCTCGGCATTGTCGCGCTCGGCGGATCAGTTCATCACCGCTAATCAAATTCAATCCGAGGCGATCGTTGCATATTACAATGTAGTGTCGCGCATAAATAATTTAATTGATGTGCCATCCATGGCTGTTGCCGATGTGTTGTTTCCAAAAAATGTGGAAGCCATGGCACAAACCGGTACGGAAAAAGTGAGATATTATTTTGAGCGTATGATCGGCTCCATCATCAGCATTTTAGGTCCGTTAAGTATCGTCATATTTTTATTACCAAAACTCATTATAAAAATTATTGCCGGCGACAAATACATGGCAGCGGTCACGATTTTGCGAACAGTAATTCTATTTAGTTTTCTCCGCCCGTTCGCTTACCAGTTTGGCGCAACAATGGATGCCATTGGGAAACCTAAAATTAATTTTTGGATCAACCTGCTGACCATGTCGCTGAATATTTTATTTATCTTTTTAGGGCTTCATTTTTTTGGTTGGAAAGGCGCCGCCTATGGTTCTGTTATCGGGCTTGTTTCCGGCAGCGCTATTATGTATGCTGTACTTGTAAAAACGATCGGCGCACGCTGGGATGAGATCATCGCTTATGTTTTTGAGACATACGAAAATGTTTTTATCATGATAAAAAAATTTTTGCGCCGAGCATGAACCTGGAAAAAATAATACTGGAAGAACATTCAAAAAAACAATGCGATAAAATTGTACGCTATATCGGGAATGATAAAAAGCGATTTGCGGAGTTGATGAAATTATTTTTTAACGGAGAATATCGCGTTACACAAAGAGCCGCGTGGCCGATGAGTTATTGCGTAAAAAAACATCCTGAATTAATTCAGCCATACTTCAAACCATTGTTGGATAACCTTGCTAAAAAAAATCTTCATAATGCGGTGAAAAGAAATACAGTTCGCTTGCTGCAATCAGTGGAAATTCCAAAAAAATATAACGGAAAGCTGATGAATATTTGTTTTGATTTTATTCAATCGAATGAAACAGCTGTCGCAATAAAAGTATTTTCATTGACCATTCTGCAAAATCTTTCCAAACAATATCCGGAAATACTTCCCGAAATAAAATTAGTTATTGAAGAAAGATGGGAACACGAAACGGTGGCGTTTAGAACGAGAGCGGGGAAAATTTTGAAGAAACAAGGAGCAAGAAACAAGGCACAAAATTCAAATTCGCGGAGACCTTCGTGATTCTTGCTTCTTGTCTCTTGTGACTTAATAAAGAAGCCTCGCTTTAATCGTCTGCTTCACTTCTTTTAATAATTGAAAAGCCTGGTCGGATAATTTTTTATCTACGTCGAGAACAACGTAACCTATTTCATCATTCGTTTTTAAATATTGTGCGAGAATATTGATATTATGTTTTGAAAGCTGTCCATTTATTTCAGACAAAACTCCCGGCACATTTTTATGAATATGCAAAATGCGATGAGTTCCTTCTTGGGGCGGCAAACTCAATTCCGGCACTGTATGAGAACCGGTGGTGATGCCCATTTCTAAAAATCTGAATAATTTATTGCTCACATCATCGCCAATATTTTCCTGCGCTTCTTCAGTTGATCCGCCGATATGCGGCGTTAATATTACATTGGAAAGATTTTGAAGCGGCGTAGAAAATGCCTCACCATTTTTTTCCGGCTCAACAGGATAAACGTCAATCGCCGCGCCGGATAAAGTTCCATCCTGGATTGCTTTGGCTAATGCATCCAAATCAACAACTTCTCCCCTCGCATAATTAATTAATATTGAACCTTTTTTAAATTGCTTTATCAAATTTTTATTGATAAGATTTTTTGTCTGATTATTTTCCGGAACATGAAGTGTAATAATATCTGCTTCGCTCACAACTTCTTTCAATGTTTTTTTCGCGATGGCATTTCCCAACGGCATCTTTGTCACAACATCATAAAAAATAACCTTCATGCCC
>DATHPY010000030.1:0-6142 GCA_035483315.1 Puia sp.
GCAACTATTGAATTTTATATTACTATGCTGGACCAACAACTCACCTATGCAAAATCAACAATTAAATTTTTACAAAAAGAATATCATTTAGGAAGTGAATGAAGCGAATGGAGAGCCCGAAACTAAAAACTAAAAACTGTAAACTGAAAATATGGAAGTACATCATCATCCCGACGTGCATCATAAAAGAAAAAAATTCAAAGAATATTTTTTGGAATTCTTAATGATATTTCTTGCCGTTACACTGGGTTTTTTTGCTGAGAATTTCAGAGAGCAGATAAGTGATTCACACCGCGAAAAAGAATATGCAAAAGAATTGTATGCGGAATTAAAAGATGATTCGGCTTCCGCGGCTATTAAACTTGATAGTCGCCTGCAGAAAGAAAAAGAAATGGATTATTTAAGCAGCTATTTTAAAGATAGTTCGTTGACTGTTCTTCCAAAAAAATTCTATCCTGCATTTACGATCAGTCTTTATCTCATCAATAATTATTCTTACGAACCAAAAGATGGCATTCTCAGTCAGCTCAGGAACTCAGGCTCCCTGCGTTATTTTAAAAGTGTTGAACTGCAAAAGCTTCTCGGCGATATCAGTGTCAATATAAATAATATGCGGTACCGGAATGAACAGGAGTACCAGTTTTTTGCCAGCCCTATCAAACCATTTCTTCTGAAATATTATAACTGGAGCTGGTTAGATAAATTGCGGACAGAAGACACTGTTGGCATTGTGGTAGATGTAATAAAGAGATATTCTCAGGGTAACCGGGTCATCGAAGGGAAGATCTTAAATATTTCTTCATTAGACCGGGGCGAAGCATCGAACATGATTTTGTTTTATAAACAAATGCTGGTCTCAACGCGAAGCCTTCAATTGAATAATTACATCGCCACCAATCGTAAAATATTACAGGTGTTGAGAGACAATTATTCTTTGGAAAATGAATGAAGAAAGCTGGAATTCAGAGGTCGGAAGTCTGAAAGACCCGAAAAAGCGAATGGTGAACCTGCCTGGCGGCAGGCAGGTTATTAATCGCGAACTAACTACAAACTCAAAACTAAAAACTGTAAACTAAAAATATGGAAGTACATCATCATCCCGACGTTCATCATAAAAGAAAAAATTTTAAAGAATATTTTTTAGAATTCTTGATGATATTCCTTGCAGTAACCATGGGCTTTTTTGCGGAAACTATCCGGGAGGGAATATCGGAAGATTCAAAAGCAAAAGAGCTTGCTGAAAGTTTGTACAAGGAAGCATATGCCGATTCGGTCAATATGCAGAATAAATTAAGCTTGCGCCTGGAAAAAGAAGAACAGATGAGTTATTTCAGGGAGTATATCCTTGATAGCAACCTTACTGATCTGTCCGAAAGATTTTATCCCAGTTTTGCCTGGACGGCAGTTTTAACGACCAGTATCATTTTTGAGCCAAATGATGGCGAATTAAGTCAATTGCGCAACTCCGGCGCGCTTCGCTTTTTCAAAAGCACACACCTGCAAAATTGCATAAGCCATATCAATGTTGCCATTTCAAATATCAGAGATAGGAATGGAGAGGAATATCGCTTTATCGAAGAATTTGTAAGACCTTTTGTGTTGAAATATTATGATTTTAAATGGATGGATACATACACACAAAATGGCAAGCTGAGCATTTTGCAGGCATTGTCTCAAGCCAATTTTCATTCATCACTAAAGCCGGTCATAAGGAATATCCGGGATCTCAACAGGGAAGATGCGGGATCAATAGTTGCTTATTATTTGCTTGTCCTCCGGGCAACGAGGCAGATACATTACCGGGCGTACGTAGAAAAGAATCACGAATTGCTGGAAACCTTGCGTAAGGAATATCATTTTTAATATCAACTAAAACTGTCAACTAAAATAATGGAAGTACATCATCACCCACACGTGGAAAAGAAAAATTTTAAAGAATATTTTTTAGAATTCTTAATGATATTTCTTGCAGTAACAATGGGATTTTTTGCAGAAAGTATCCGCGAGCGTGTTGCAGACAATTCAAAAGAAAAAGAATTTGTGATGTCAATGATTGAGGATGCGGCTACTGATACAGCAAATATCCGCATAGCTGTTCAGCTGAATGAAAAAAGAATAACCCATTTGGACAGTCTTTGTACCGTTTGCTTTAATTATAGCGCCACACCAAACGAAGATGCAGAAATTTACAGGCTGTACAGGTATGGTCTTGTTCACCCGGCTTTTATAAGTCCTACGGAAAGAACATTATTGCAATTAAAAAATTCCGGCGGCATGAGGCTGATACGAAAAAAAGCCGCAGTTGACAGTATCATTGCTTATGATGATATGGCCAAAAAACTTGCCGATCAGCAAACGTATTATGAACGCTACCAGAATGAAAGTGTAAACTCTTCATTAGAGTTGTTGAACTTTAAATATTACCAGTCAAGCCTCGCAGGCGCAAGATCAAAAAACTTGGCAACTGATTATGCATCTGCACAAATGCTTAACCGCGATAAAACAAAAGTGATACAATTGGGAAACAGGATTGCAATATACAAAGGCGTTGTAGATTTTTACAATATCCGGCTGCTGGAAATGAATGATCATGCAGTAAACTTAATAAGCACATTAAAAAAAGAATACCATTTGGAAAATGAGTGACGAAGCTTGAAGTCAGAAGTCCGAAGTCGGAAAGACCGGAAGAAGTGAATCGTGAACCTGCCTGGCGGCAGGCAGGTTGTCAATCGGAAACCAACTACAAACAATAAACTACAAACAATAAAACCGAATATGGAAGTACATCATCACCCACACATAGAAAAGAAAAATTTCAAAGAATATTTTCTGGAGTTCTTAATGATATTTCTCGCAGTTACGCTTGGCTTTTTTGCAGAAAGTTTGCGGGAACATTTTGTAGATGAAACGCGCATTCATGAATACATGCAGGAAATGGTGGAGAACCTGCAATATGATTCAATTCGCTGCGCTCTTAATTATAAAACAAATACAGATCGCGAAAAAGGAATGGATTCTCTCAGCGTCGAAATAAAAAATGCAACAAAGGGCAAAATAAATGCTAATGCCTTATATTATTATGCCTTTAAGTATTTTGGGGGATTTGGCCACGCTGCATTTAATAATTCCGCTATTACCGAATTAAAAAATTCGGGTACATTCAGGCTGATCAAAAATAAAAACATCACCGCGGAGCTATATGATTATTATCAACGAAAGGTTTATGC
Source organism: Puia sp. (assembly GCA_035483315.1). Classification (GTDB taxonomy): domain Bacteria; phylum Bacteroidota; class Bacteroidia; order Chitinophagales; family Chitinophagaceae; genus Puia. Next base: position 3,228 of record DATHPY010000030.1, read on the forward strand.
GGCAAATGTACACATGCCCACTCCTGAACAGGTTGACGACGAAACAAAACTCTTCAACGAATTTTTCATGCTCTCGGATCTTGATGATTATGTACGATCGTACGACAGTATTTCCGATAAAACGTATAACAATGAGTACAATTATCAAAACATCCTGCAGCACGATCCTCTATTGCGATTGCTAAAAACAAATCCTACAGATCTGGAAAGATTAAACACACATGTAACACAATTTGAAATAAAAATAAAACTCTATAATTTCTGGCTGCTCTATTGTAAAAAGGCTGCCGAAAAATTAATTAAGGACATAAAAAAAGAATATCAATTGGAAAATGAGTGAAGAAAGTCGGAGGTCGGAAGTAAGAAAGACCGGAAGAAGTGAATGATGATTTTTCAATTGTGAACCAACTACAAACTACAAACTACAAACTCTAAACTCTAAACTAAAGCAATGGAAGTACATCATCATCCACGCATAGAAAAGAAAAATTTCAAAGAATATTTTTTAGAATTCCTAATGATATTTCTTGCTGTTACAATGGGATTTTTTGCAGAAAGCCTTCGGGAAAAAATTTCAGATAATAAACAGGCGGACGAATATGTTCACTCCATGGTAAACGATCTGAAAAACGATGCAGGCATGTATGATATGTTCGACTCGCTTAATCTTAGCTATTGCAAAATGATCGATACCGTATTTCTGCTTATGAAAAATAGCAATTCCAACACCGGCAAAATATATTACCTCGCAAGAAAGTTAACAATGATGGGTTCCTATATTCCGTCACTGAATGCAAAAACGTATTTGCAAATGACGAGCACAGGCGCATTCCGGTTAATAAGAAACAGAAAAGTTGCAGACAGCATCGCATTATATTATCAACTGATAAAAGCATTCGACTATTGGGCAGACTTGCAGCGAACGCGTGTAAATAACTTAATTGCAACCAACGATAAATTATTCAGTGCAGATGCATTTCTTTCTATTTACAAAGCAATTGAATTTGGCGGTGATTCGCTTCTGCATGTTATTCAAAGCAACCCGCCTTTTGTGAGCAGAGATCCAAAAGATATAAATGCTGTGATGATGCATTATCAATATTTCTATGGTTTTTTGAAATTGATGAATGGCAGGGTTTCAATCGCATCCGCGCAGGCAAAAAAACTGATCACACTTTTAGAGAAAGAATACGATCTGGAAAGTGAGTGAAGTGGTGAACGGTGAATCGTCAATGGTGAATAAAGAACTACAAACCTGCCTGCGGCAGGCAGGCTCAAAACTTTAAACTGATAACTAAAATATGGAAGTACATCATCACCCGAATGTAGAAAAGAAAAATTTCAAAGAATATTTTTTGGAATTCTTAATGATATTTCTCGCAGTAACACTTGGTTTTTTTGCAGAACAAATGCGTGAAAATGTTGCTGAGCACAACCGGGAAAAAGAATATTTACGATCAATGCTCGAAGATCTGAAAACAGATACGGCCAATATCAATGCATTTTATACGCGGTCAGATATTGTTATCGATCAGATAGATTCGCTCATGCATTTAATAAAAAGCCCTGATCGTAATAATTACGGACAGCGCACGTATTATTTTGCAAGAGTTATAACTACCGGTTTAGGAAGATTTGTATTGCGCGACAGGACCTACGAAGAAATGAAAAGTTCCGGATCGCTGCGCCTTGTGAATGATGAAGTGCTTTCGGACTCCATATCAAAATACTATGCATCGCAAACTGACTTCAAAGAACAGGCAGAATTACAGCTTAGCAAAATGGCTGCATATACAGATCATACGGCCACGCTTTTTGATGGTTCTGTTTTTCAGCAAATGTTGCAAAGATTTCCATACAAAGTAATCCCGCCACAGGGAAACCCGCAGTTGCTTACGAAAGATGCTGCTGCTATAGACCAGTATATTGGTACGCTGCATTATTACAGTGCAATTATTATCATTAATTCCAGCAGGGCAAAAACGAAGATCGGAGCTGCAACAGATCTTATCAGGATGCTACAGGAAAAATATAATCTTCAATAAAAATCCACGCAAATAATTGAAGAAGTGAATGGTAAATTGTGAATGAAAAACCACAAACTCAAAACTAAAAACTGTAAACTAAAATATGGAAGTACATCATCACCCGCACGTTGAAAAGAAAAATTTTAAAGAATATTTTTTAGAATTCTTAATGATATTTCTTGCAGTTACACTTGGCTTTGTTGCAGAGAATATCCGCGAAAGTTTAAGTGATCGTTCAAAAGAAAAGGAATACATATCAAGCATTAAAAAAGACCTTGCCGCAGATACATCCGCTTTAGATATCTGGTTGCCCACGCTCTTTCAAAGAGTAAAAGATTTTGATACGCTGATTTCTTTGCTACAGGTAAAAGGTGTCAATCCACATGGAGCTGAGCTTTATTATTATGCAAGGCTTTCAACAAGGTCGCGTGTGTTCAGTGCAAATAATAATACAATAGTCGAGTTAAAAAACTCTGGCAATTTTCGCCTCATTAGCAATAAGAAAATTATAGATGGACTCACCAGTTTTGAAAAGATCATAGACAGTTATATAAATCTGAGCAGCGTTGATAACAAGGAATCTGAAATGTTATATCCCTTGCTTGGCGATCTTTTCGACGCGAACATCTTTAATAAAATGATAAAAGTTGATGCGCGCGGGACTGCTTTTTCTGTTGATTCCGTTACTGCAAGTCTTGCACTTGAAAATCTAATGAGACCAGAAGGAAATCCTCAATTACGCAATAGTAATGCAGATGCGCTGAATCAACTGATATTTACATTGCACGAAAGAAAATCAAGTTTTGTAGGTGAGATACGTTTGCTATTGTTTCAGAAAAAAGCTGCTAAAGACTTAATTGATCTGATCAATAAAGAATATCATTTAAA
>DATHPY010000031.1:0-3636 GCA_035483315.1 Puia sp.
ATCCGGCATGCAAATAACAAGGCTGCACCATACTATCCCTTCGCAACAAGCTTGTTGTTGTATTTGCTGTTGTATGCCGCAAGGCATACTTTAATTATTTCTCCGAACCTTCACGGGCTTTTATCGTTTCTTATTGTATCACAAATCAAAAACTGAATTTTTATTCTTAATCATATTTCTCACTTTCTAAAAAAAATATCATGAGTAAGCACCATTTTGAGACGCTGCAGTTACACGCAGGTCAGCAGATAGACCCAACTACCAAAGCAAGAGCAGTTCCGATCTATCAAACAACATCTTATGGTTTCGATAATTCCGCACATGCTGCAAATCTTTTTGGATTAAGGCAATTTGGAAATATTTATACGCGCATCATGAACCCTACAACTGATGTTTTTGAACAACGTATTGCAGCGCTTGAAGGTGGTGTTGCGGCATTAGCAACAGGTTCAGGACAAGCAGCGCAATTTCTTGCGCTAAATAATATTTTACAATCGGGGGATAATTTTGTTTCAACAAGTTATTTATACGGCGGCACTTACAATCAGTTCAAAGTTGCGTTTAAACGGTTAGGCATTGACGTTAGATTCGCTGACGGCGACAATGTAGAAAGTTTTGTAAAATATATTGATAAAAATACAAAGGCAATTTATTTAGAAACGATTGGCAACCCGAGATTGAACATTCCCGATTTTCAAAAGTTTGCCGACCTCGCAAAAGAATATGATCTGCCATTGATCGTTGATAATACTTTCGGCACTGCCGGTTATTTGTTCCGCCCGATAGAGTGGGGCGCAAATGTAGTTGTGGAATCTGCAACCAAATGGATCGGTGGACATGGAACTGCTATCGGCGGAGTGATTGTTGATGGAGGGAACTACAATTGGGGCAACGGAAAATTTCCGCAATTCACCGAACCTTCTGAAGGTTATCACGGTTTAAAATTCTGGGATGTATTTGGTGAGGGCAATCCGCTTGGTTTGCCAAATATCGCATTTGCAATTCGTGCTCGTGTCGAAGGACTTCGTGATTTTGGCGCGTCGCAAGCTCCGTTCAATTCGTTTTTATTATTGCAGGGATTGGAAACATTGTCGCTTCGTGTGCAACGTCATGTTGATAATGCATTGAATTTAGCGCAATGGCTGGAAAACCATCCGCAAGTTGAATTTGTACAATATCCCGGTTTGAAAAGCAGTCCGTATAATGAGCTTGCAAAAAAATATCTCACCAATGGTTTTGGTGGAATATTAAATTTTGGTGTGAAAGGAACAAAAGAAAATGCAAGCAAATTTATTGACTCATTAAAACTTGCAAGTCATTTGGCAAATGTAGGCGATGCAAAAACTTTGGTCATTCATCCTGCGTCAACAACGCATGAACAATTGAGCGAAGTGGAACAAATTGCAGCAGGTGTGCAACCAAACCAGGTGCGCATCAGCGTAGGCATTGAGCATATTGATGATATCAAAGCAGATTTTGAACAAGCATTTGAAAAAGTTTTCGTAAAGGAGCTGGTAGGATAAGAATTTTTTCTCGCAAAGCCGCAACGACGCAACGTTTTTCTTCGCGCCGTTGCGGCTTTGCGAGAAATCTTTTGTAACAAAAAATAAAAAATTGTCACACAAAACATTTGCATACAGTAAACCATTTACGCTTGAGTCAGGAATTATTCTTCCACAATATCATTTGGCTTATACAACGCATGGAAAATTAAACCGCGAAAGAGATAATGCCGTTTGGATATTTCACGCGCTCACGGCAAACAGCGATCCCGCGGAATGGTGGCCGGGATTAGTTGGCGAAGGAAAAACTTTTGACCCTGCTAAATGTTTTATCGTATGCGTAAATATGCCGGGAAGTTGTTATGGCAGTATCGGTCCATTGGATACAAATCCACTTACGCATGACCGTTACTATCACGACTTTCCTTTCTTCACGCCAAGAGATATGATCCACGCCTATCAACTGCTTCGTGAGTTTTTAGGAATTGAAAAAATACATATCGGCATTGGCGGTTCAATGGGCGGACAGCAGTTACTTGAATGGGCAATTGAAGAACCGGAATTATTTGAATACATTTTTCCCCTGGCAACAAATGTGCAACATTCTCCATGGGGAATTGCATTCAACGCATCTCAACGATTATGTATTGAAGCGGACGCGACATGGAAAGAAAAAAATATTCATGCGGGAATTGAAGGAATGAAAGTTGCGCGTTCCGTCGCATTGATATCTTACCGCCATTATGAAACATATTTGCATAGCCAGCACGATAATAATAATCTGCAAATAGAAAATTTCAAAAGCGAATCTTACCAACGTTACCAGGGAGAAAAATTAGCAAAGCGATTTAATGCATTCAGCTATTATAAATTAAGCCAGAGCATGGATTCGCATAATGTTGGCAGAGGACGTGAAAGTGTTGCAAAAGCTTTACATCTTATCACAGCAAAAACTTTGGCAATAGGAATTGAATCAGATATTCTTTTTCCGCTGATTGAACAAAAATTTATTGCAGCCAATGTTCCGGGCGCAAGTTACACCAGCATTGATTCCACTTTTGGTCACGATGGCTTTTTGCTCGAGTACGAAGCGATTGGGCATTTAATTAACGAATTCATTCACGCTAAAAAAATTTCAAACCGTAAATTTGCAGTAATAATATAATCATGGACGCACACAAGCAATTAACGATCGGACTTTTCGGATTTGGCGTAGTCGGAGAAGGTCTTTATAAAGTTTTACATCAAACTCCGTCATTGAAGGCTACTATTAAAAAAGTTTGTATAAAAAATCCAAATAAAAAAAGAGACGCACCTGAGGATCTATTTACAACCGACAGAAACGAATTATTATTCGACCCGGAAATAAATGTAATTGTAGAAGTGATCAACGAATCAGAAGCTGCATTCGAAATTGTTTCTGCAGCATTAAAAAATAAAAAAGCAGTCGTAAGCGCCAGCAAAAAAATGATCGCGGAACATTTACCTGAATTATTAAAACTTCAGCAGGAAACCGGCGAACCTTTTTTATGCGAAGCTGCTGCGTGCGCATCAATTCCGGTGATAAGAAATCTGGAAGAATATTACGACAACGATCTGCTTCATTCTATTAAAGCTATTGTGAACGGTTCAACCAATTTTATTCTTACCAAAATGTTTGAAGATAAATTGGATTTTCAAGAGGCATTATTATTGGCGCAGCAATTAGGTTTTGCTGAAAGCGATCCCAAACTTGATGTGGAAGGTTTTGACGCGGTGAATAAATGGACTTTTTTACTTACTCACGCTTATGGAATTATTGAGCATCCAAAAAATATTGTTTTCACCGGAATTCAAAATATTCAATTAAGTGATGCGTTGGTTGCCAAAGAAAAAAATTACGACATCAAATTAGTTGCGCAGGCAAAAAAATTAATAAACGGAAAAGTTGCTGCTTTTGTTTTGCCGCAATTTGTTAATCACGACGATCATCTTGCGTTTGTAAAAAATGAATACAATGGCGTGGTTATCGAAAGTGGATTTGCCGACAAACAATTTTTTTATGGCAAAGGCGCGGGAAGTTTTCCAACAGCATCGGCTGTGCTGAGCGATCTGTCCGCGTTGCGTTATCAATATAAATATGAGTACAAAAAAT
>DATHPY010000032.1:0-5044 GCA_035483315.1 Puia sp.
CATTAATTCTTTTTGCCTGTGTTTCCATATCAATATTTGTATTGTTAACTACATTCAATACAATTTGTTTGTTTTGAATTTTTATGGTGATATAGATAAACGGATTTTTGCAATCATCATTCATTGCGTGTTTAAAACCATTTTCAATAAATGAAATAAATAAAAATGGCTCGATCATAATGTCTTTTGTTTCGCCTTCTATATTAAAACGCACGTCTGCTTTGTATCTTATCTTTTCAATTTCAATATAATTTTTTATGAATTCTATTTCTTTGTCTAGTAATATTTTTGGCTCGTTGCACTCATAAATAAGATAACGCATGATATCAGCAAGCTTGATAATTACCTCGGATGCCTGATCTGATTTTTGTAAACTCAGCGAATAAATACTGTTGAGTGTATTAAAAAGAAAATGAGGATTGAGTTGAGATTGCAAATATTTTAGGCGGAATAAATTATTGTCTTTTTGCAGGCTTATAACAAGTTCCTGCTCGTCGAAAGATTTTTTTATTAACGCGATCATCAGGCACAAAAACATATTGATGATGATCCATAAGCCGTCGCGTACAAATGATCTTTCCGAATAAGCTAAATAAAATTGCTGCGCAGATTTTGTTGAAAGAGTTGACATGAATGCATTGAGACCTGCTACGAGGAACAGCACAAAAAAGAAAAATATGATGCTGATCAGAAAAAAAATGATCTGCTTTTTCTGAAAAAGAAATTTTGGAATAATTACTCTTGCGTATAACACATACAATGGAAATGCAATAACGCTGATAAATAACAGCGCTACAGAAAATACCGTGTCGAACCAGAAGTATGTTACTGTATTTACGAGTGGATTCAATATCATGAATCCTATCCAAAAAAATATTTCCGTTTTGTGTGGAGGGTGAATTTTGCGGTCATTATCGAATTCCATATAGCAGGTTTTGTGCTATAAAGTTATTGCATCTGCTGCGTGAATTCCATCATTTATAATAAGTATTTTTTCGTCGGATATAATTATGATTTCGTCGGAAAAATTATAAAGTATGACGAGAGAAATTTTTATCGTAAAATGAAATTAATAAGAATTGCCGCAGATTCGCAGATTAAAATTTGATGGCTGACTGCAATTTTAAACCATTACAAACTCTCTAAGTATGATATTCTTCTTCTGTCTGAATCACGTATTAATCGGATTAAAAGATTACACGGAGTTTACTAATCCGTGTCATTCCTGTAATCAGTGTAATCTGTGATTCAGACTACCGATCAATAGAATTGTTGCTGTACAAGAGTCCGCCACCTGGCGGAAAAATGCTTAATAGTTATTCTTAGCCGGGTAAATAAAAATTTATTTACTGCTTCACCACTTTTGCAACATGCCGTTCATTGTTTGAATAAACTTCCAGGATGTACATTCCGGCGCTGAGATTTTTTTGCGACAGATCAAGATTGATTATTGATGATCCGCTTGCCGTATTTGTATAACGATAAATTTCTTTTCCGATAACGTCGAATAATCTTATATCAATTGCATCAGCAGGCGGATTGGTGAGTTGAATGCTGAGCTGATTAGTAAAAGGATTATTTAGCACTTTGAAAAATCCGTCGGTTGAGCTGCTAAGTAAAATGACATTGCTGTATTGATAACTGCTGTCCGCGCCGATCAATTTTAAGCGATAATAATTATTTGTTTGCGCCATATCCGGATCGGTGAAAGAATAATTTTGTTGCTCGGAACTGTTTCCTGCACTGGCTACATAACCGATCTGCGAAAAACTATTTCCATTGTATGAGCGCTCAACACTGAAACCAAGATTATTTGTTTCCTGTGAAGTTGTCCAATTGAGTGCCGCATAATTATTATTCAGGCGTCCTTCAAAATTTAATAACTGCGTTTGCAAAAGTATGCCGATAACTCCCGCTCCAAATCCTGAAAATCCGGTAGTGAAATTATATGTCAAACCGGTAATCGTTCCCAAACTACTGATTGCTGGAGCGCCGGTAACCATCGTTCCAGCACCGGTTGGACTTGCAGGAGTAACGAGAGAAATTTGATTGGTTGTTTTTATAAGATCGATGTTGGTTATACTTTGTCCGGTTGCAGATTGCCAGCCGTTAACTTCCGTTGGTGTGTAATATAATGTTACATTATAACTTCCCGATGAATTATTATTTGTAGGAATTACATGGAATGTTTTGTTCATGATGTAATTGCTCGTATTCGTATTCCAGAATTGTGTTGCACCGGTTCCGGTTCTGTCAATAATAACTTGCGTGCAACCATAATCAAAATTGCTGAGGTTTTGAATGTGCGCTAATAATTTGTTGTTTGATTTATTGTAGAAATAAATATCGGTGTTAGGTCCGAGATATTCATTTGCGGAAGCGCTGAGTGCTGTATCGAGCTGCGTGCCGGGATCAGCATAGACAAATTGCACTATAGGTTTTTCGCCCGAAGGATAATAACTGAATGTGCTATATGGAGTGCTGCAGTCAACCGCATAAAAAATATAATTTGAATATGCACTTCCATCTATATATCCCAGGCTGTAATCTGTACTGCTTGTTGTTGGACTGCTATAACATATTTCCACAACAATATTTGATGTTCCATCCCACACAAAAGGTGTTGTGAATGTAAATGTATTCCATCCGGTCGCTGTTGTATAGTTTGAATTATATACGGCGGTGAACGATGCATCGCTTAATGGAAAATTTGTTGAGCCGTTATACAAAGAACTTTGCGTCGTTTGCGCAATTCTTATCGTCATTCCCTGATAAACATAAGAGGTGCCGCTGTTTTTGGAAATATTTAATGCCATGCCAATTATACTTCCCGCTGCAATTCCCGCTGATGAAAGTTCGGAAGCAGAATATAATATTTGTGATTTTTGTTTTGTGCTCGCACCTACAAAAGGACTTTGTAATAAACCTGCACTTGTACCAATTGATTTTGTAATATTTGCCGGACCATAAGGCAGGGCATCATTATCATTAATAGTGATGGTAAGATTAGGACGCCCGTCTCCCAAAACAGCATTGCCTCCGCCATTATTAACTGTGAATCCTAATGTAAACGATTCAATGCCTTCAACACTTGCATCATCATAAATGCGAACAGTAAATGGTTGTGATGTTGTTGAACCATTAGGAAAAGTTAACACCAAACTCGGCGATGTAAAACTTCCATTTGTGGTAATATCAAAATCTGTTCCCTGCGTTGCAGTTCCTGAAACAACATTTAGGATAGCCGTTGCCGTTATACTGGGGCTGTTTCCAATAACCATGTTGTACGTGTAATCGGTATAACTTCTGCAACCGGATGTTGCGGTTGTTGCTTCAGTTACCACATCACTTGCTAATTCAAAATCTATTTTAGGAACACACTGTGTTGTTCCGGCATTGGGTGCAGTGGCACCGAGAGAAGTTGATAAACTTAATCTTGCTGTACTCGCCGCTGATGCAAGCATTCTTGTTTTTTGTCCTGCGGTGAAAAGTGTATAGCAATTGGTATAGTTCATGTAATTACTTTCTGTGTTGATGCTGTAACCTGTACCGGTACAACTATTCGTTCCTGTTCTGCAGGTAAAATCTACAACACCGCCAAGTTGATTGTAAGTGATAGGATCAGTATCACAAACTAAATCGCCGGTTGCGCTGCAACTTCCGCTTGCAGGGCAGGTATTTTTATCAGGCGATCCCTGGAATGGATGATATAAATTAAATGCGTGACCAATTTCATGCGGAAGCGTTTTTTGTCCGGCAACCATTTGTGTTGCGAGCATGATGATTCCATCATAATTTGGATCACCACCGGGGAAATATGCAAAGCCCGCAATGAACTGTCCGCTTGTTCCATCAGCACCGTCAATTTTATCAACAACCCAAATATTATAATATTGAGTCGGATCCCAACGGCTTAAATTTTTTACATTGATCTCATCAGTTCCTAATGTTGTACTGCTATTAACACCTCCGCTTGCATATCCTGCAAGCGATGATCCGTCAACGCGGTTAATACCATTTGTCGGATTACAATTCGGATCGCGTTGTGCAACTGCGAATTGGATTTGTAAATCGCCAACGCCTTGCGTTCCGGGATAAGTGCCATTATAAACTTCGTTGAGATAATTGATTGCTCCAAGTATTTGCGCGTCTGTCGGATTATAAATTGTTCCCACTGCGCCACCGGTGTGAATAACGTGAACGACTACCGGAATTGTATATAAAGCCGTACCAAGTGTGCCGGAATGTGAGCCGTTTATACTGTTTACGGAATTAGTTGTTTTATTTCCTTTGCTGAGGTTCGGATGTGTATCTATGTATTTTTGAATGCCGCTTTCGTATTTCAATACATCATTTCTATATGATGCATCTGTTTGCATTCTGTGCTGATGCGCTCCATCAAAACCACAGATTGGCTGAGCTGTAAGAGATTGAAAAGAAATAAGCAGGGCAACAAAATAGAAAATGGGTTTCATAAGTCGGATGTTGGGATGTATCAATCTGCCTCGGGTCTCTAACGAAAAGAGTTGCAAATAATTATTATAATACTAAGAATTTTTTTGCTTTCAAACAACGTAAATACACCAATGTCAGGATAGGAGAATTCCCTTTAGCTGATCATAATCTGCTTCAATTTTACTGCTGTGTTTTTGTTTATTTAAGATTTGTTGAATGGAATCTGGGAGTGGGATTTTTGAATGAATGACAGGTTCAACAGTATCGTAAAACTTAATAGGGTGGGCTGTTTCAAGGAAAATGCCTTTTTGGGAAGAATGATCATCAAGATATTTTTTTAAAGAAAGATAACCAACTGCGCCGTGAGGATCCAAAAGATATTTATACTTCGTATATACCTTACCGATAGTTGATTTTGTTTCTTCATCAGAAATACTGTAGCTGCTTAATACTTTTTTGAGTGAATTGAATTCTTTATCAAAAATTTCAAGAACGCGTACAAAATTACTTGGGTCGCCGACATCCATTGCATTGGATAAAGTAGCGATCGCTTTTTTCGGTTGATAATTACCGTTAGTTAAGAAATCAG
>DATHPY010000033.1:0-8901 GCA_035483315.1 Puia sp.
TTTGTGAGCACTCGTGCAAGACTACCTCGCGAGTGATCCGTATGAAAATTCAGTGACGCTTTATCTGCATTCTCAATTTTCACAGCAACATCTTCTCTATGTATTATTAAAAATCTTGTATAATTTTTTTTCATCGTTTGAATATTTGGAGCGATCATATTCAACCCGAATAATTCCGCAGCAAGTTTACTTGCAATCGCTGCAATATGTTTGTTTCTATGCTGATGAATATGTTTCGCACTTAATGCAGTGTCTTCTGTTTCCACTAATTTCCAATCGTACTTATCAAGGTATTCAAGACATTGCTGAAGCGCCATCGGGTGAGAATGCACTTCACGTATGTCCTTCAACGTTACACCCGGATTTACCATCAGGTTTTGCCCAATATGCAAATAAATTTCCCCGACAATGCGCAGGTTACTTTTCTGCAGCAAATTATAATTCGGCAAAATGCTTCCCGCAATGGAGTTTTCAATTGCCATCACGCCGCCATCACTTTCTTTTTTATTGGAAGCGATCTTTACCACTTCGCGAAATGTAGCGCAGGGGATCACTTCAACCTGTTTTCCAAAAAACTGCCGCGCAGCTTCCTGGTGAAAACTTCCTTCGTAACCTTGTATTGCGACACCCCCTGTTCCCCTAAAGGGGTGATTGAGATTCGTTGATTGGCTTTTATCTTCCATTTAATTATTCTGTTTTAAAGCCCCTTCCCAGGGGTTGGGGTAAATAAAAATCCCGGCTTTTGAGCCGGGATTCACTATTGTTAATCGTTTTTTATTTAGCTGTTAACAAAAGCATTCCCGGTTCTACTTGTAAAGTAAAAATAAAAATAACGGTATGCTCTTGTTGTAATCATAATGAATAACGAAAATAAAGACTTATTTCAACATTCAAAAATTATTTTAGGAGAATATCTCGCAAAGACGCAATGGCGCAAAGAATATCCCCTGCGTTTCTCAATAAACTCTGTGATTCTCTGTGGCAAAAAATAATTTTCACGCATGGGCGCGGAGTTCGCAGAGTTAATCATTCACAATTGACCATTCACTATTCACGACTCTCACTTCACTACTTCAGTCTTTTCAAAATCATCTCATCAATTTTTTTGAACAAATGAAACGGTTTATAAATTCGCCAATTGTCAATTTCCTGGAGTTCGATATAACGGTTCAATTTTGTTCTTCTAAATTCTGACTGTGTTTGTTCGGGCATATCAAGACAAACGATCCAACCATCAACATCGCTCACTTCATCGTACCATTCTTCGTAATAATCTTTATCGCCGCTGTGAAAATTCAACACATTTTCTGCGATCAGAATAAATTTATTAATTCCTTCTCCAAAAAAAACATCCATCACTTCGCGCTTCATTTCCATAATATCATTTTCAATCGCGTCGTTCCATTCGCCAATTAATTCTATCACCACATAGCGCTCTTCATAATCCGCCATCAGCACTTTCATATATAAAGTGCGCGAGCCGAAATCGTCCCACTGCGGATGAATATAATAATTGTAAATAGTTTGCGTAAACTGAAACTCCGAATATACACGTCCATAAAAAGGCGAACGCTCATCTTCTTCGCTCACATAAATATGACGCCAATTATAAAATGGTTCAATGTCATGCATACGCGCAATATACAACCAACAAAAAATCATTTCCAAATAAAAATTATTGTTTAATTGTAAAAAAGATAATCGGGCTGCTTTTCTAATTATTAATTAATAATTCTTAATTTTTAATTGATCGGAATACCAGCTCCGGTAACTCCAGTTGAGCATCGTTGCGTCGCAATCCGTTCATCGGTAGTGCTACTATTAAGCTTCAGTATCCTCGGCAATTTTCACAACAAAATATACTACAGTTAATCGGTTAGCAAGACCTATCAGGTTTTTAAAACCTGATAGGTTTCAGAAAAGGCGAGATGCGATTCGATTATTTCATCGTCAAAAAATAACTTTTGTATATTTAGAAATAGACTTAACATTAATGAAGCTAATAATCAGTTATCTCTTTCTGTTGTTATCAATAAATGCGTTTTGTCAGGATAGTTTTCCGGATTTACATGGAGATAAAGAAACTTTCGATAAGCTAAAAAATAAAACTTTACGATTGGAATTAGCTGTATTCACGGATGCAGGATCGAAAATGAAAAAAAATAGTGTAAGGCTCACAGAAATACCTCTCAAAAATTATTCAGAAACGTATTCGTTGTTTGAGCATGATTCAGTAAAATTTAAAATAGTCATTGGCAAATTCAACAGAACAGTTCATAAGATTGGTTATATTGATGGAGAAGTATATAAAATTGACAATAACGCTTTTTATGGCACCGATGGAGAAATACCAAAAAATCAAATTAATTCAATATCTGCAATCATATAGGCTCAGATACAATTAAGATTCCTAAAATCGCTTATATTGATTTATATGAACCGAATCTTACTTGGAAAGAAGGAAATGAGACTGTCGGTAAACTACGAATATATTTTTCAATTGATAGAACACGATTTTACATTTACATGCAGAATATTGATGGCGCTGGATTCTATGAAGCAACATTAATGATAAGAGACAAGAAATACATTGGCAGAGTTGTTGATAACGGATTTTAAAATGCATTTTTTATCACAAATTCACTCGCTTTTTTCACACTTCCGTATTTCAATAACAACTCCTTTGCTTTTTCATAATCTTTAATTCCAGTTTTTTCCATCAGCATTTTTGTGCCGCGGTCAATTAGTTTGCTGTTGGTGAGTTGCATGTTCACCATTTTATTATCTTCTACTCTTCCGATCTGTATCATCACCGTTGTGGAGATCATATTCAACACTAATTTTTGTGCGGTGCCACTTTTCATTCTTGTGCTGCCTGTTATAAACTCGGGACCAACAACCACTTCAATCGGATAATCCGCATGCTTTGATAATGGTGAACCAGGGTTACAGGTAATACATCCGGTCACAATTTTATTTTTTCTGCTTTCTTCCAATGCGCCGATAACATACGGCGTTGTTCCACTCGCAGCAATGCCGATCACCACATCATTTTCAGAAATAGAATACTCCTGCAAATCAAGCCAGCCCTGCGTTTTATCATCTTCCGCATTTTCAACCGGTTTTTGAATGGCTTCATCGCCGCCGGCAATAATGCCGATTATCAATCCGTATGGCATTCCATAAGTTGGCGGAATTTCACTCGCATCAAGAACTCCGAGTCTGCCACTTGTTCCCGCGCCGATATAAAATAATCTTCCGCCGGTTAACATTTTATCGCTGATGACGGCAACTAATTTTTCAATTTGCGGAATTGCTTTTTGTACTGCAATCGGCACTTCATAATCTTCCTGGTTAATGTTTGTGAGAATCTCATGAATGCTCATTTTTTCCAGGTGACGATACCTGCCGGGCTCTTCTGTAATTTTTTCGAAAGACATAATGCAATTTGAAAATCTGAAAATTGCTCAATGTCTCAATTCAGTCATTGAGTAATTGAGTTATTTGCTAATTAATTTATTCATCCTTTATGAAATTCTATCAAACCTTCTATCGGTTTTTGAAAAATATTTCCAAGTTCAAATTCGTATGAATCGCACAATTCTTTTATCACATCACAAAAACCATGAGCAATACTCCCAACAAAATGAACCGGGTATTTCCAAGTTTCGTTGTACTTGCACAAATGCAAAAAGAAAAAATCATTCAGTCCATCTTCAATAATATTTTCGATCATGTAATGTCCGCGATTTTCTGCAAGAAAAATAGCGAACGACGCGAGATAACGGTTTGGCAATGGCTTTTTATAAACGTTCTCTAAAACTTCAATGCGATTGGTTGTATATTTTGTATCAAAACGATAACGAAGCTCTTCATCAAAAGTATTGTACAAATAATATTGCAAAACTTTTTTTCCGAGATACGCGCCGCTGCCTTCATCGCCTAATATATAACCCAAACCCGGACTTCCCTTTACATTTTTCTTGCCATCAAAAAAACAAGAATTACTTCCGGTTCCGAGAATACTGCAAACACCTTTTTGATCTCCGCACAAAGCGCGGGCTGCAGCAAGCATATCATCATGCGCTTCAATTTTTGCTTTAGGAAAAATATTTTTAATTGATTTTTTTATTATCCAGACATTCTCCGGGTTTCCCAAACCAGTTCCATAATAATGAACCTTATTGATATTTATTTTTTTGAGTTTCGGCTCAAGTTCTTGACGCAATAAATTTTCAATTTGCTGTTCACTCAAAAAATAAGGATTGATTCCCTGAGTGTGAATAAATTTTTTTTTGCCGTTGCTTAATAAGCACCATTCGCATTTGGTTGCACCACTGTCGGCAATTAAAATATTCATGAAACGAAGATAATAGTATTTAATATTGAATATTTATTATTGAATATTTTAGGACAGATACACTCGCGCACCAAAGCTAAATAGTAGCAATGCCGATGAACGGAATGCGACGCAACGATGCTTAACCGGAGTTACAAATCCCGGTACTAAAATCACTCAACTCCGCAATTTATAAATGTGAATTACCGTTTAGCAATAATTCAATATTCACGATTGACCATTGACCGGCATTGCTTAAATTGCATGCTATTTATTTAATAAAACTCGAATGAAGAAATTACAGATCTGGCTCCCCTTATTGTTTGCGATAGTGATGATTTTTGGCATGTTGATAGGGTACCGGTTGTATCCGAACATTGGCGGCTCCGGCTTTTTTAAAACCAGCAAACGCGTGCCGGTGCAGCAGGTAATTGACCTCGTTAATCAACGATATGTTGACCCTGTGAATATGGATTCGCTCGGTGATGAAGCCATTGAAGGAATGATGGCGCATCTTGATCCGCATTCGGTATTTATTCCTGCGATGGATCTGGGAGAAATAAATGAAGACCTGGAAGGAAATTTTGAGGGAATCGGTGTAGAATTTCAAATTTTTGATGACACCGTGAATGTCACAAACGTACTTGCAAACGGACCAAGCGAAAAAGCGGGATTGCAGGTTGGCGATAAATTTATTAAGGTGAACGATTCTGTTGTTGCGGGAAATGGCATTAATGGAGACAGGATCAAAAAGTTTTTACGCGGACCAGGTGCAAGTAATGTAACGGTGACGGTTATGCGGAATAATTCGCCAAAACAATTGAACATAACCCGCGGCTCAATTCCGCTGCCCTCCATTGACGCGTCGTATATGCTGGATAAAGAAACTGGCTATATCCGTATTAATAAGTTTTCGGAAACGACTTATCGGGAATTTGTGGAAGCGATGATGAAACTGCAACAACAGGGTTTGAAAAAACTTGTTCTCGATCTGCGTGATAATGGGGGAGGTATTTTGGGAGAAGCTGTTGACATTGCTGATGATTTTTTAGACGAGGACAAATTAATTGTTTACACACAAGGTTTGCATTCTCAAAAAACAGAATATCGTTGTGTTCGAGACGGACTTTTTGAAAAAGGGAAATTGATATTATTGGTTGACGAGCGCACAGCATCGGCAAGTGAAATTCTCACCGGCGCATTGCAGGATTGGGATCGTGCAACAATAATCGGGCGAAGAACATTTGGAAAGGGTTTGGTGCAGGAACAATATCAATTAAATGATGGATCTGCGCTGCGTTTGACGATCGCGAGATATTACACTCCTATCGGACGCAGCATTCAAAAACCGTATAATAAAAATGATCATGAGGCATATAATGAAGAATTGTTAAAACGTTTTCATGATGGTGAGGTTTTATATGGTGACACTTCTTCTAAACACACTGGCATTGCCTATAAAACAAAAGGTGGAAGAACGGTTTATGGCGGCGGCGGAATTACACCGGATATTTTTGTAGCATTTGACACCAATACTATTTCAAAAAGTATTACATCAATGTATGTAACGGGAATGCTTAGCCGATTTGTTTATTTGTACTATATACAAAATCAGAAAGAATTAAGTCAATACAAAACTGCTGCAGATTTTGTTGCTAATTTTCATGGTGAAGAAAAACTATGGAATAGTTTAGCAACTTATGCAATGAAGGATACTATAAACATCAGAAATATTCCGGCAAACGATAAAATAATTCTGCAACAACAAACAAAGGCTTTATTAGCAAGACAAATGTGGCAGATAGATGGTTATTTTGAAGTGGCTAACACTTATGATCCGGCAGTAAAAAAGGCGATGGAAGTGATGGGAAAAGAAGAACTGCCACAGATTGCACAGAAACACTGAGATCATTTTCGAATTAGAGATGACATCTTTTGGAAAGATGTCATCTCTAACTTAATTGACAGCAGCAACCATTTTATCAATCATTCTTTTTCCAAAATTTGTTTTATCCGCGAGTAATAAAAAAAGAATAAGTCCTGTGATTCCGCAGGCAATTCCTGCCAGAACATCCAGCACATAATGATGACTGTTATACACAGCCGCGAACCATATTCCGACCATAATAATAAAGAAAAGAAGATTCCAGTAACCAAATTTATATTTCAATCCATAAAATAATACAAGTAACGGATACGAAGCGTGCAATGAAGGCATCGCCGCAAAAACGTTAGAGCTCTTACTATATATTCCTGCAAAAATACGCGTGTGAAAAAAATCGTCGAACCGTTGCAAACCCGCAGTGTTACCATGGGTTGCCGGAATAAAATTAAATCCATATTGCTGAACATACCAGGGTGGTGCGGCCGGATAAACATAATAAATGATAAAGCCGAGAATATTAACAAGTAAAAAACTTAGCGAAAAATAAAAAAAATATTTTCTGTTCTTAAAAAACAATATGCCTGCAAATACTAACGGCAAAGGCACCCAGCATAAATAGAAAAAACCGGTGATAACATTTAACCAGGTTTGCTGATGTTGCAATAAATACTCATTAGGTGTAAGAATATTACCGGCTGATGCAATTCCAAAAATATTTTTTTCCGAATTATAGAGTAATTCAATATGAACATCGTGATAACGATAATTCGGAAAGGCTTTCATGTAGTCAAAAATTACCCAATAAATAATGAACACTGAGAAAGCAAGTATAAATTTTCTTGTTATTGAAGAAATAAAATACATGGCATTGAAAAGCGCGATAAGTATTAATTGGTCCGTTTTAAAACCGACAACAATAATTGAAAGCAGCAAATAGCAGCCAGAAACAATCAACGCAAATAAAAAATTCTTCGCAGAGTATAAATTGTGAGAACCGATGTCGGGCGAATGACTCATCTTAATTTTCTTTCCTGACTGGCGAAAGTAATTAATAAATGAATATTAAATAATCGGCAGGCTTATTGATGATATCTTTTCAAATAGCTATATTTAAAGCTGGAAATCATTTTTCATTTTTCTATGTTTAGAAAACTTTTACTGGCGTTGATCGTTCTCCCCTTTTTCTTTTCATGCAAAAGCAAAAAAGTCTCATTAAATGAAAATCCAAACCCCGGCATTTCTGATTTTATAGATGCTTTTCCAACAGTCAATTTACCTTATGAAATAACTGATGACATTCTTACCAATAATCAAAACGATTCGTTCTTTGTAAACTATAAAACCTTCACTAAATTTCTTCCGGACAGCGTACTCACCAGGCATTTTGGTAAAACTGCGAAACCAAAGATCTATCTGCTCGGGAAATCGCAGGCTGGCAAAAATGAATTCTATTTATTTTTCAACGCGATCAATTCAGAAAAACGAATTGCTTTTCTTAGTTGTTTCGCCAAAGAAAAAAAATTCTCCGCTGCAAGGGTTTTATTTGCCCAGCAAGATGAAGGGTATCACGCCATTGCTATGCTCGATGCAAAATATACAGTCATCATCACGCATCAGCACAAAAATTCCGCAGGTGAATTGTTATATAAAAAAGATGACTACATATATAATGATGCCGGAAAATTTATGTTCATTCTAACTGAATCAAACGATCCCAGTCAAAAAAACCTGGCTGTTATTAATCCTATTGATACACTTCCGCACAAACATGCATTATCCGGAGATTACGTTCAGGATAAAAGAAATTTTATTTCTGTGCGTGATCTGAAAGATGCATCGCGATTTATTTTCTTTATTCATTTTGAAAAAGACAATGGGGATTGCAAAGGCGAATTAAAAGGAACGGCAAAACTTTCCAACACTAATATTGCACAATATCATTCCGGCAACAACGATCCGTGCGGAATACAATTTTCTTTTAAAGACAATGCCGTTTTTATCAGGGAAACATCTGCGTGCGGAAGTCACCGCGATATCAAATGCCTTTTTGAAGGACTATATAAAAAGAAAAAAGAATTAAAGAAAAAATCTTCTAAAAGATCAAAATAATATTAGTTAATAACTAATCGTTTCTCCAAAAAATCAGCTTGTGTCAAATTCACACAATCCAATTCAATTTTATCCGTTATATTGCGTCCCTTTGAAAGAAAAATATAGGTAAAAGAAAGAAATAGCTTATGAGTTTCAACAATTTTACTGTGCCTTATCAAATAGATGAACGCTATAAGAAAAAGGTTGCTTATTTCTCCATGGAATTTGCCGTGCATCAGCCACTCAAAATTTATAGCGGCGGATTAGGATTTTTAGCGGGCTCACATTTGCGTAGCGCTTACGAATTGCGTCAGAATTTAATTGCCGTTGGCATTTTGTGGAAATATGGTTACTACGATCAGGCCCGTAACCAGGACCAGACCCTGCAGGTCACCTGGATGGAAAAGCAATATAGTTTTTTAGAGGATACGGGCATCAAATACCAGGTCACTATCCACGACCATCCGGTTTGGGTGAAGGTTTGGTATCTCAATCCCGAAACATTCAAAAGCGCCCCGTTATTTCTGTTAAGCACAGATCTGCCGGAGAACGACTACGTATCCCAGACGATCACGCACCGGCTTTA
>DATHPY010000034.1:0-3600 GCA_035483315.1 Puia sp.
AATGAAATGGGCAAGCCTCTGCAGCAATCGTATAATGAGTTGAATGGAGTAAAAACAAAAATTCAATTCTTTATTGATAATTCTGAAAAATGGCTGCAAGAAGAATGGATAGCAAAAGACGGAGCGACTAAAGAAAAAATTGTTTATGAACCGCTTGGCGTAGTTGCCAATATTTCCGCATGGAATTATCCTTATCTCGTTGCGATAAATGTTGTCATTCCCGCACTGATCGGCGGTAACGCTGTATTTTACAAACCTTCCGAATACACTATACTAACGGGTATGCATATCCAAAAAATGATGTACGAAGCAGGAGTTCATGAACATTGTTTTGAACTCGCGGTCGGTAAAGGGCACATTGGCGCAGCATTATTGCAATTACCATTGAACGGATATTTTTTTACCGGCAGTTACAAAACCGGAAAACTTATTGCCGAACAGATCGCGCATAAATTAGCTCCGTGCCAGTTGGAACTTGGTGGCAAAGATCCGTTGTATGTTATGGATGACATTGAAGACATTGACAAAGTCGCCGCCGCCGCGCTTGAAGGTGTTGTATATAATAATGGACAAAGTTGTTGCGCAGTGGAAAGAATTTATGTACATGAAAAAATTTATGATGCCTTTGTAAAAAGTTATGTTGAGCAGGTAAAAAAATTAGTGATCGGAGATCCGCTTAATAAAGAAACTGAAATAGGTTCATTAAGCAGAAAAGAGCAGGTTGATTTTTTATTAGATCAAATTGAAGATGCGAAACAAAAGGGCGCGAAGGTTTTGCATGGTGGAAATAAATTAAATGGCAAAGGATATTTTATTGAACCAACCGTTTTGATAAATGTGAATCACGAAATGAAAATAATGAAAGATGAATCTTTCGGCCCGGTGACAGGAATACAAAAAGTAAAAAATGATGATGAAGCGCTTGCATTAATGCAGGATACAGAATATGGATTAACTGCGGCGGTATATTCAAAAAACTTCGAGCGTGCGGAAAAAATAATGAAACAGATAAATACGGGAACTGTTTATTGGAATTGCTGCGACCGCGTGAGCGCCGCACTTCCGTGGAGCGGAAGAAAACATTCCGGGTTGGGAACAACATTATCTTACCAGGGAATAAGAGCGTTTGTACAACCGAAAGCATATCATATTCGCGGATGAGATGCCGAATTGTGAATGGTCAATGGTGAATGTCTGAACCATGATTTTAGCCTTATTGAACTGATCATACTGAAAATAATTTATCAGTTGAATAAGAAAAATCAGGGCAGAATCGTGGTTCAGACAAAAGAAATGATTTTAGGTTTTGTGACTTGGAATTTGTGAACCAGCGCTGAATAAAGAACAAAAAGTATAATGAGTGACACAACGATGATGAGAAAAGAACAAATGCCGGTTACAAAAAAAGTAAAAAACTAAAAGTAAAAAAGACGGACAACAGTAATGTATATTTGAAATTCAGAAATCTTACATCTTACATCTAAAATCTTACATCTCGCTATGCCATCCGGTTCCATATTAATTGTTGATGACGAAGAAAAACTTCGTTCGCTGCTGAAAAGAATAATCAGTCTTGAGGGTTTTACTATTTATGAAGCTTCAAATTTAAAAGCTGCCAATAAAATTTTAGATAAAGAATCCATTGATGTTTTGCTCTGCGATGTGAAACTTCCCGACGGCAATGGAGTGTCGTTCACTGAAGAAACAAAAAAGAAATTTCCATTGGTGGAAATTATTTTGCTGACAGCTTACGGAAATATTGGTGATGGCGTGCAAGCAATGAAATATGGAGCGTTCGATTATATCACCAAAGGCGATGATAATGATAAAATAATTCCGCTGCTGAATAATGCGCTGCAAAAAGTGCAGTTGCAAAAAAAGATCCAGCAATTAGAAACCGAGGTTGGAAAAAAATACAGTTTTAAAAATATTCTGGGAGATAGCGTCTTAATAAAAGAAGCGATCGAACTTGCTCAAAAAGTTGCACCGACGGATACAACTGTTTTATTACTTGGAGAAACCGGAACAGGTAAAGAAGTTTTTGCGCAGGCGATTCACAACGGAAGTAACCGAACCGGCAAAGCCTTCCTGGCATTGAATTGCAGCTCATTCAACAGTGAATTATTGGAGAGCGAAATTTTCGGACATAAAGCCGGCGCATTCACCAGTGCGGTTAAAGATAAAAAAGGATTGATCGAAGAAGCCGATGGTGGCACTTTATTTTTAGACGAAATCGGTGAAATGCATGTTGACCTCCAATCGAAACTGCTGCGCGTTTTGGAAACAAATGAATTTATAAAAGTGGGCGACACAAAATTAATAAAGGTGAACGTACGCATCATCACAGCCACCAACCGCGATCTGCAGCAGGAAGTGATTGAAGGAAAATTTAGAAATGATCTTTTTTATCGCCTCAATGTTTTTACCATCGAGCTGCCTGCGCTTCGTGACAGGAAAAAAGACATTCCATTACTCGCTGAACATTTTATGAAAATTTATGCGGCCAAATCGAAAAAAAGAATCGAAGCCATAAGTAAAGATTTTATTGAACATTTACTACAACACGATTGGAAAGGTAACATCCGCGAATTGAAAAATATTATTGAGCGTGCGGTAATATTATGCAACAGCTCACAGTTGACAGTTGACAATTTGCCACTCGAATTGCAAACTACAAACTACAAACCACAAGCTTTATCTGCGTTCGATCTGACCAGCATGGAAAAACTTCACATTCAGCGTGTGCTCAATCACACCAAGGGAAATAAAACAGAAGCCGCAAAATTATTGAACATCGGTCTCACGACTTTGTACAGAAAGATCGAAGAATACAAACTGCAAAGTTAAGCGCAGTCTACAATCTGTAAATATTTAGGATTGTAGCAATTTTTTCATTTTGAAAATCATTTTTCAAAACGGAGTGATTATTTATTAAGGGCAGACGAGGCATTAAAAATTTATACACCCCAAACTCTTTGCTGTATTGTATTCCGGAAAGTGAAACAATCTTAATAAAGAGCAGGCATGCCGTTTGGTTAATAAGTAACATCCAAAAAGGAAAAATTTAAACTGGTATTTATTTATAAATAGTTTAATTAAAAAAGTATGATGATAATAATTCTTTTGCTGGCATTTCTTATATGCTTCGTCTTATTTTTTAAATCAATTGATTTCTTTGACAAAATTTAAATCCATGACACTACTATTCATTATTTCAATCCTGGTTTTCATTTACCTGATATACGTACTACTGAAACCGGAAAAATTTTAAACTCCAAAAATTGATTTTTATGAGTACTGAACTATTAGGTGTCATTGTCACTTTTCTTTTAACTTTAGCGCTGGCTTATCCGCTCGGGCGCTATATTTCTAAAGTTTTTAAAGGAGAAAAAACACTACTGGATTTTTTGAATCCCATCGAAGCATGGATCTTTCGTATATGCGGAATTGATGTAAGAAAAGGAATGAACTGGAAAGAATTTTTGAAAGCAATGCTTACCATTAATTTGTTGTGGTTGGTGTATGCTTTTTTTATGCTGCTATTCCAGGATAAATTACCATTCAATCCTGATAATAATCCGGGTCAAACTCCCGATCTGG
>DATHPY010000035.1:0-7335 GCA_035483315.1 Puia sp.
CGTACAATTCTATTACCAATTTTGCAATTGCAAAAACGGAATACCAAGTTTATTTATCCATGTTCAACAATCAGTATTTCCAGGGTGGCGATAAGGGAGATAATTGGAGCAATGTGTACATGGTTAATATGATCGAATTAAAAAAAGGAGTTACTGCAAAAGATCTTGAAAAGCCATTTGAGCAAACGCTTGTTAAATATCAACCTCCATTTGTAAAAGGAAATTTAAAAATTGAACTGGCGAAGATGGAAGATTATCATCTTAAAAGTAATAACAGCGCGGTTCAAAAAACGCTCACCACACTTTCACTCATAGCCGCATTTATTTTATTGCTCGCGATCATCAATTTTGTAAATATCAACATCGGAACTTCGTCATACCGCCTGAAAGAAATTGGTTTGCGAAAGGTATTTGGAAGTGTGAGAACGCAACTCATCATGCAATTTATAACTGAATCGCTGACGCTGACTTTTATTGCAGCAATAATCTCATTATTTCTTTACCAGTTAATGATCCCGGTTTTTGATCAACTATTAAATACTGTACTTGATCCGTTTTGGCATATTGGATTTAATAAAATTTTGTTCTTATTACTTCTGATAATTTTAGTTGGATTTATTTCCGGAATTTATCCTGCATTTGTTTTAAGCGCATCCGACACAATTAATTCTGTAAAAGGAAAAATTGGTTCAGCAAAAGGAAGTTTGTTATTGAGAAAAATTTTGCTCGTCGCGCAATTTAGTTTAACCATTATTATTTTTATCAGTACGCTGAATATTTCAAAACAAGTTTCTTATTTTTTCAATAAAGACCTGGGATATAATAAAGAACAGGTAATGATCATTTCATCATTACCGCGTAAATATGATTCCGTTGGTGTTATACAAATGGAAAATGTCAGAAGCCAGTTATTAACAATGCCGCAGGTAAAAGACGCAGCATTGTCATACGATCTTCCGGACGGAAATGGTGGAGGTTATACAAGTATATATAAGAATGGGTCCAATGATTTTACCGGCATAACGATATTCGGTACTGACCCAAATTATGCAAATGTTTATGGTATTAAAATGAAAGAAGGCACTTTTTTATCGAACGATAATAAATATATTCCCGGGCAGATTGTAATAAATGAAACAGCGGAAAAAGCACTGGGTTGGAGCTCTGCAGTCGGTAGAGTAATTAATCTCGGTGCTGCAAATGGCACGCCGGTGACAATCGTTGGTGTAATAAAAGATTTTAATTTTCAATCGCTGCAAGCACCCATGCAAGCAATGATGATCGCAAACCTCAACGAACCTTTTACAAGAAGCTATCGTTATTTTTCTGTCAAGCTGAATACAACAGATATTTTTAGCACGGTGAGTGCATTGGAAAATAAATGGAAAAGCTTATTTCCGGACGCAGGTTTTGAATATACATTTATGGATGAAAAATTTGGATCTATCTATCGCGAAGAATTACAATTAAAAAAAGCGGCAACAATTGCAACTGTGCTTAATCTTATCATTGTATTTATGGGAATTTTTGGCATTGTTGCATTCACGCTCACAAAACGAACCAAAGAAATTGCCGTGCGCAAAGTTCTCGGCGCAGATGCGCGCAATATTATTTTTATGTTTATTAAGGATTACGCTTTGCTTATACTGATCGCAAATATTATTGCATGGCCGGTTGCATATATTATCAGCAACAAGTGGCTGCAAAATTTTACATACCGTGTGCAACAAAATATAATTCCTTATTTAATCGTCTGCGGATTTATCTTCATCGTTGTTTTTATTTTAGTGACTGCACAATGTTTTAAAGCAGCTTCAGATAATCCTGTAAAAAGTTTGAGAACGGAATAGAGTGGTGAGTGGTGAAATATCCGGAGATGTTGATCAGCTCCGACATTCATGCCAATGGAAATTTTAAAAATTTTTTTATGCTCCGTGCGACGGAATATAAATTAAGCATTGTTGCGTCGCACTCTTGTACAGTAAACCTTTACTCAACGGCGATAAGTAAAGAATAAATGCTGATGTGGTAGCTATAAAAATGATTAAAGTTGTAAAGCACCGTCCTTCTCCGCGCGGAGGCGGATAAGAGGATGAGGCGAAGTAATTGATAATTAATAACGCATTCTGAAATCAGAAATTACTAATCTCTGATAGCACTTTTCTCCTTCCATATTTAGAATCTTTCCCAAAATCTTTTAATGCTTCCCAGAATTGGACAACAACCTATTACGATTTTCAGGATAATACATTTGTTATTAGCGTGATATAAAATTGGCAGCAAATTAGACTATATGCAGTAATTCAAATTCACCCCCATGAAACAGCTCAACTCAAAAATTTGTAAACAAGTAAAGCTCTTAACGATCATGCTTACTGTATCTTTTTTTTCTTTTGCGCAAAGTATCATACCGCACTTATCTTTCAGAAATCCTGTATTGGTTTCCGGAACTGATAAAGCGGATGGGGCGACATACAGATTTTCTAACGTTACAACAGGTGTAGATGCGTTGTTGAAAATTAACGGAAGATCTTCTACCAATGTTGTTTTGAATGATCTTGATCTTAACTCGACAGGTTACGATAGCGCTTTTCAACCGTTGATTAATTATAACAATGGTAATAAAGTAAAAAACGGGGTTGCTACTGACTGGTATATGGAATTTCAAATTTCATTTGTTACAGCAGGTACAAACTTACCGACAATTGTTGCGGCTTTTAATTCAACAATATTAGATAATGACGGTAATTCGGTTTTTCATGAGTATGTTTCTTTTTATGGTTTGAATACATACACGCTGGAAAATCCAACAAGCATTACCGTTAGTAACATACTTTCAGGAAGCTCAATTCTCGGAAAAAGATTTGACGGCTCTACAACAGAATATAATGGTATTGATGTAACGGCAACGCAGGTTATGGCTACAACCACTTATCTTCTTACCAATACATTTACGGTTCGCGCCGGTGGTAGCGCAGTTGGTCCATTTACTATTGATAACAACGGACGTCAATATTCGCTGTGGTTCAAATCATTTAATTTCAGTGCACCGGTTATCAGTACGCTTCCTGTAACATTAACATCGTTTACTGCGCAGTTAAATAGCGCCGCTAAAGTAGGTCTTAACTGGTCAACAACATCAGAAGTTAACGCAAGTCATTTTACGATTCAGCGCAGTGTGGATGCAGTTAATTTCAATGACGTTGCAATGGTAATAACGCAGGAAGGTAACTCAGCCTCATTAAGAAATTACAGCTACCCGGATAATATCAATTCAGTAAATGCAGATATCATTTACTACCGTTTGAAAATGGTTGATATGGATGGATCATTCAGTTACTCAAGTATTGAAGTGATTCGTGTTGAAAAAGAAGGGAACAACCAGGTGATCACTTATCCTAACCCGGCTACAAGCGAATTACGTGTAACCATCCCCGATAGTTGGCAGAATAAACCGGTGATCTACAGTATTTACAACATGAACGGAAGTTTAGTGAGAGCAAAAATAAACAGCAACGCAGGTCAAACAGAAACATTGAATGTATCAGACCTTTCTACCGGAACTTATGTTGTTAAAACAGCGAGTGGCGATAATATATCCACACAGAAATTTATAAAAATTAAATAAAGATCTAAGTTTTCAAGGTACGACTAATCCAGCCGGGCTTTTTTAAGCCTGGCTTTTTATTTGGCACTAACAGTATTGCATAACCGAAGTCAAGTACCTCCGGACGTTCGGACTTTCCGACTTGCATCTAAACAAATTCATCAGCATCACGATAAGCTTTTATTAATGCAAGCTCACCATCTTTTCCCGGTTTTGCATTTCCATGTTCCATTCCCAGCATTCCTTTAAAACCTTTGCTGTAAATATGCGAGAAAATATTTTTGTAATCCATCTCGCCGGTGCCAGGTTCATTTCTTCCGGGGTTATTTCCGATCTGAAAATATGCGATCTCATCATAAGCCCAATCAATATTACGGATCAGGTTGCCGGTGTTTCGTTGAATATGATACATATCAAATAATATTTTACAAACCGGGCTGTTCACTGCTTTGCAAATGGCATACGCCTGGTCAGCGGTGCGCAGAAATAAATCGGGTGTATCGCTCAATGGTTCAAGAACCATAACAATTCCATGCGGCTCTAAAATCTCAGCGCCTTTTCTTAATGCAGTAATAACATTAGCGGTTTGAATTCCCATTGGCAGATGACGTTCAAAATCTCCCGGAACAACGGTGGTTAATTTTCCGCCGCAACGTTTGGAAACATCAATGGCATTGCGGCAACCTTCCAAAAATATTTCTTCAAATTCTGATTTACCCGCAGCGAGTGTGTTGGCTCCATTGCCGCCTTTTGACAAAACGAAAACGCCCATGCTCATTCCAAGTTTTCCAAGCGCATCACCGATCTTTTGTTGTTGCTCAGGCGTTCTTTCCATCATTGGGTTATCTTCAATGCTGCGGAAACCATGGTCGTAGGCAAATTTTATCTGATCAATAAAATCATCACCCGCGCTGTTTTTGAACATGCCATCATGCGTTGCATAATTCAAATGAAATGGTTTGTCGCCAGCAACAATATTTTTTTTGTTTGAAGATGCTTTTGCGATGCCGCCCGCTAATAATCCTGCGCCACCCAATAATGAACTTTGAAGAAAATGTTTGCGTTGCATAACCTGAAATTTTTTTCAGGTTAAAGGTATTATTATCGGGTGAGAATTAATTTAGACGAAGAAAGTTTTTTGTAATGGCATTTCATCATAAGTTCTGCCGCCCAATTCTCGGCCGGCTTTCTTTTTATTTTTACCTCCCCATTGTTTGAAGAAAAAAGCAACGCCCTGTTCTGTGCATTGCTGACGGATATCCCAAACCCATAATTCATTTAATGGTCTTGCCTTTCGCCCGCTTTCACCACCGGCAATGACCCAATCTATGTTTTCGAGATCCATATCCGGTAATGCGCCAATTAATGGTTCGCAGGAAAGAAATTTTGTGATCGCATTTGTTTCTCTCAAAAAATCGATCCTGTCTTTTACTTTTTCATTTTCTACAGAAACACCCATCCAGATATTATTTGTCCATTTCAATCTATCATGTAATTCAAATAATCTTTCAGCTCTTTTTGTAAGAACCTGGTAAGTATGTTGCGGCGTGTTATTCATTACCTCAAAAACTTTTTGGATGAACTCAAACGGAATTTCAGGATGAAACAGATCACTCATGGAATTCACGAAAACAATTTTCGAGCCCTTCCATGAATAAGGAATTTGCAAAGCATCTTCGTGTGTTCTTACAGCAAATCCATCTTTGTATTTTTCAATTCCCATTGCATGCAATCGTCTTGTCATCACTTCTGCATAACAATATTTACAGCCAGCTGAAATTTTGGTGCAGCCTGTTGTTGGGTTCCATGTCATCTCTGTCCATTCAATCGAGGATTGTGCCATGATTATTTATTAAAAATTTTATACTCCATTTTTTTGCCTGCCTTATAAACATTATCATATGTAATTAATGGAGAAGTTCCATCAAATGCAATCTCACCGTTCTTTTTCATTTCTTTTAAACATTCTGCTGCATGATTACCTATGTGTCCTTCTTTATGAACAAAATTCAATGCATCAGAGTTATTTTTTATTTTCCCTATTAAGACATTTGTTCTTACATCTTGTTTAAATGCCTCAATTTTTGTCAACTTCCTTCCGCCAAAAATATCTAATTGAGTTTTCTTTGTATCATCATCAATATCAAAATTTGCATCTCCGTTGACAGGGTTTCTTTTCCACGCGATGTTTAAAAATTTATCAACCGCCAAAGGGTGTTTGGCTCCAAAGATAATTCCAAAAATATTTGCTCCTTTTTTTATTGAAAAAGGATACAGTTTTAGTTTACTATTATTTGGCAATTTTTTTCTTAGTTGATCAATTATATTTCTGTGAATAAACTTATATGGATTATTTCGGAGCAATTCAATATCTAAATCAACATGCTTTTTAAATTCGTCAGTATTTCCAAGCCATTTAAAATACGATGATGAGACAAAATAAATAGAATCAGTTTGTGTCAATTTTTCAAGTTCTAATAAATATTTATCAGAAAGAAATTTAATTCCATTCTGGTCTAAGTAAACTAATGAAGGGAATTGTTTGATTTCGGAAATTAGTTTTGGAAATAATTCTTCAAAGTTTTCATTGAAAATTTTTAGCTCAATTGCTCTGTCCATATCTTTATGAGTTTCGAGATATTCAGAACATGCATTTTTCAGAAGCTCAAATTTTTTTTGTTCTTTTTTATTAGGCTCAAACTCGTTTAAAAAAACTTTAATTTTTACCTTTTTTTGAAAAATATTTCCAATTTGTTCTCGTATCTTTTCAAGGATTCGGATAGGGCTGCTGCCAGCAACTCCTTCTTTATCAAAACCAGTTCCAGCAAAAAAATCAAAAATACAAATTGTCGGAACGCCTTGCATTACAAATGTTGGAATCCATGCTTGGGCATAATCTTCAAATATTTCAAGTTTAACAATTGTGCCTTCATCAAATGGTTCTTCGTGTAAATCTTTATATGCCATGATAAGGTTAATTAATTTACATAAAGATAAATATAAGTCTCAAAACAACTTCCCTTGCCCACCCGGCACTCTGAATTGCGTTGTGTCCAAACTCCATTCTTCTGCATTCATTCCGTAAAGCTTTCCATATTTTTTATATTGTTGCGCTACCATTTGTGCGATGTTTCCTTCGCCGCGCATGCGTACGCCCCAGCGTGTGTCGTTCACTTTTCCATCATGACTTTGTTCAACTAAATGCCAAACCTTGTCTGCACGGTCAGGGAAATTTTTGTACAACCAATCGTGAAATAAAAATTTAATAGCGCCATTCAAACGGATAAAAGTATATGCCGTAAAAGTTGCACCGTTATCACGTGCAGCTTTCATGATGCGTTGCATTTCGTGTTCGTTCAATCCCGGGATCATTGGTCCCATCATAATACCCATGCGAACACCGGCGCTGCTCAATTCATTAATTACTTTTAGTTTTTGTTTTGCAGTTGTTGTACGCGGCTCCATCGTTCTTCGCAGATCTTCATTGAATGATGTGATAGAAACCATTGCAGAAACCAATCTTTTCTTCGCCATTTCCTGCAGCACATCTTTATCTTTTAATATCCAGGAATTTTTTGTGAGAATACCAACCGGCTGATTAAATTCATTACACACTTCCAGCAAACCGCGCGTGAGACGATAAATTTGTTCAGCAGGCTGATAACAATCTGTATTGCCACTGAGCATTATCGGAATACATTGCCATTTCGGATGCATCAAAAATTTTC
>DATHPY010000036.1:0-5600 GCA_035483315.1 Puia sp.
GAACGTTTCCAGGACCTGGTGATCATCGAAAGAATAGTGCGCGCGGCAAGTCGTGGCGTAAAAGTTCATGTGATGGCTCGTCCGCCACACACTTTGAAAATGGAAAAATTAGTTGAGGGTGTTGGTGGTTTACGAATTATGGAAGATGTGGGAATTAAAATTCACAAACTCAAACATCTTAAGCTGCATGGAAAAATGTTGCTTGCAGATAGCAGCAGGGCAATTGTTGGTTCAATTAATTTAACTCCCGGAAGTTTTGATCACCGGCGCGAACTTGCTATTGAAGTGCACGATCCGGCAGTGATAGAAAGACTTTTACAAATTGCGCATGTTGACTGGGAAAATTCTCATACGCTTGATCTTACTGATAAAGGATTACTGGAAGACCTGGAAAATCATGATGTTCCCGGCTCAGATAAATTGGTTCTTAATGAAAAAAGAAATAAGCATCATGATCTTTGATAGAGATGACATCTTTTTAAAGATTTATCTCTATGCCTGAAATATCTCTGTGTTCTTTCAAAAATTTAAAACAGCGAAGACAAAATATAAGCGATCACGGATAATGCGGTTCCATACATAAATATGTCGTATGAAATGCGCAGCAAACGAAACTTGCGGCCTAAAACTTTCCCCTGCCAGTAAATATCTTTGATCAGGCTTCCATATAAAAACTCGCTGTCATCCATCATTTGTCTTATTCCATATTCAAAATCTTCCAGCGGCATTTTATAAAAACTTCCAAAAAATAAAAGATTTACTTTTTTTGTTTCAACATCTTTTTTTGTAAAAGTTCCGCTCATTATCCGCGGTCTTGTTGCCAAAACACTGTAAATAATAGCGATCACATTTACAGAAAGTAATAAAATTGTCGGAATAATTAATTTATGATTGAGCACAAATTTTCCAATGATAAGACCAAGAGCCACAGAAATAATAATTGAGTTCACGCTGATCATAATAAAAGCTTTATTATCTCCCATAACACTCAGCCGCTGATGATTTGATGATGAATTTCTGAACATCGTTTCAACGCCGCGCAGGTGATGACTTGAAACATTTTTTAATTTTAAGCGACCGCTGGTTTTTGTTTTTTCCGGATCTCCCGTTTTTGATAATGCCAGGTTAGCCGGATGTTTTTGCCAATTTTTTTCTTCCTGTTTTTTAAGAAGATTTTTCAGGTTGGCTTCTTTTGTTTTATTCAATAACAACTGACAAAACTCCGTATGATAGTGATGGCTTTCTAATAATGCAATTGTTCTTGCTCTCCATTCATGGCTGCTGATTTTTGCATGCCCAAATTCTTCATTCTCTTTTCTTACTAATTTATTATTCTCAGTAAATTCAGTGGTTCCAAGATTAAACAAATCTGCATCACAAACAATTTTTTCAATCAGCGAGTGCGGCTGCTGGGGCAATTTTGTTGAAAGAATACAATTTTTTATTTCGGTTATTTCCTGTTGGCTTATACCTGACTGAATTAAAAAATTTTCAGCGATCTCTGCGCTTTTTATTTCGTGATCCTGCAATCCGCCGGTAAGAATCCCTGCATCGTGAAACCAAATTGCTGCAGAAACAATAAAATAATCTTTATCATCTAAATTGTAATGCGCATTGATCTTATTTGCCGCTTCAAGAATTTTTACTGTATGCGCTAAATTGTGATAATACAAATGCTCATGCGGATGCTCAAGAAAAAATTGAACCACATAAGCTGAGATTTTTTTTAATAATTCCTGGTAATTCATAACAGATGATTTCGGTAAACGAGCGCCCGATTTTATGTAAGTTATTTTTTTCTTTTCTAATTCATAAAATTTTAATGTAATTTAAATGTAGTAATTGCTTTATAATATTTTTTGGATTGAAATTGCCAAACTATTCTCCATGCGTAAGCTTTCTTTTTTATTATTTCTTTTTTTTATTTTCTATTCCGCCAATTCTCAAACCATTCAACGTCCTAAAATTGTTGTGGGCATTGTAATTGACCAGATGCGGTGGGATTATTTATATCGCTATTACGACCGTTATTCACAGGATGGTTTTAAAAGATTATTAGGACAGGGATTTGTTTGTGATAATACACGCATTCCCTATATACCTACGATTACAGCGTGCGGTCACACCAGCATTTACACGGGCTCGGTGCCTGCTATTGATGGCATTACCGGTAATGATTGGTGGGATTATTCGCTTTCACAAATAGTTTATTGTACGGGTGATGACAGCGTAAAAACAATTGGAAGTAATACCGAAGAAGGGAAAATGAGCCCACGCAATTTATTGGTTACAACAATTGGCGACGAGCTTCGCCTGGCTACAAATTTTCGCAGCAAAGTAATTGGTATTGCATTAAAAGATCGCGCGGCTATTTTGCCCGCGGGTCATAGCGCTAACGGAGCTTATTGGTATGACCATCAGACCGGCGACTGGATCACTTCATCTTATTACATGAATGATTTGCCGCAATGGGTGAAAGATTTCAACGCAAAAAAAATGGGTGATTCATATTTTGCGCAGGATTGGAATACGCTTTATCCACTCAGCACGTATGTGCAAAGTGCACCGGATGAAGAGCCTTACGAATACAGACCTTTTGGCGCCGATGCAAAAGGATTTCCCTATAATTTAAAACAGTTTATCGGAAAAAATTACGGGATTTTACCAGTGACTCCTTATGGAAACAGCTTAACTTTTGAAATGGCAAAAGCGGCAATAAACGGTGAGCAACTTGGCGCGGATTCCATTACGGATATGCTGACGATAAGTTTATCTACGCCGGATTATATCGGTCATAGTTTTGGTCCGAATTCAGTTGAAGCCGAAGACGATTTTTTAAGATTGGATAAAGATCTCGGAGATTTTTTAAAATTTCTTGACAAACAAATTGGTAAAGGAGAATATCTTGTTTTTCTTTCTGCCGATCATGGTGCGGCGCACGTACCTGCTTTTTTAAAAGAACATAAAATCCCTGCCGGAGGTGTTGATGATAAAAAATTAACTGACGACATAAATAGTTTGTTGAAAGACAAATTTAAAACAGATAAATTAGCAATAGGCATAATCAATTACGAGGTTTACCTGGATCGCAACGCCATCAAAAAAAATAAACTGAATAAGGATAATATCAACAAAGAAGTTATTGATTTCTTAACGGAGCAAAAAGGTGTTTACCGGGCTTTTGCTCTGGATGCATTGAATGAAACAACATTGAATGCGACAATAAAAAATGATGCTACAAACGGATACTACCCAATGAGAAGCGGAGATATTCAAATTATTTTTATGCCCGAATGGATCATTGGATTTATAAACCGGGGCACAACGCATGGAGCTTGGGCGCCTTATGATGCGCACATACCACTTGTGTGGTATGGCTGGAACGTACACGCCGGAAAAACAAACAGAGAGGTTTATATGACGGATATTGCGCCGACAATTTCTTCTATGTTACATGTTCAGATGCCAAGCGGATCAGTAGGAAATATTATCGAAGATGTTACGAAATGATTTTTCTTTTTGATAAAAAGTTTCAGAATTTAAAAAATATAATTTCTTTTTTAAAACCATTAAAACGCCAACCGTGAAATATCTTTCTTCAGCATTATTAGTGCTTTGCATCTGCACTTTGCAAATAACATACGCCCAGTCCAATTCTGACTTCAGGGAAAGTTTTTTTAAAGATAGTTCCATACTTAATCTCACTATTGTCACCAATACAAACAAGCTTTTTAAAAACAACAAACAAGGTTTTATTTTGCCAGCTGCTGCTGTTACTAAACTTGCAGATGGAACCAATGTAAATGACCGCATTGAAATTGAAGTTCGCGGGCATTTCCGACACGATTACTGTTATGTTCCGCCATTGAAAGTTGTTTTTAATTACGATAAATCTTCAGCGTTATCTTCACTCAAATCTTTAAAGCTGGTGAATGAGTGTAAAATTTCAAACACTTATGATCAATATATTTTAAAAGAATTTATCGCCTACAAGATTTATAATCTTATTACCGACATGAGTTTTCGGGTAAGATTATTAAATGTAACTTTTGAAGACAGCAGCACGGGGAAAAAGAAATTAAGTGAACATGCATTTCTCCTTGAAGACATAAAGGATGTTGCAAAAAGAAATGATTGCGAACAATACAGAAAAGGAAACCTTGTAACGGAAGCCACCAACCGCAGGCAAATGACGATGGTAGCTGTTTTTGAATACCTGATCGGCAATACAGATTGGGCTGTTCCGGTAAACCATAACACAAAACTTATCTATAACGCAAAAGACAGCACTGTCAGACCTTATGTGGTTCCTTACGATTTTGATTATTCCGGATTTGTAAACACTGAATATGCAATTCCGGATGAAAGATTAAATATTGAAAATGTCAGACAGCGTTTATATCGCGGGTTTCCCAGGACGATGGAAGAATTAAATGACATTCTCTATATTTTTCAGCAGCAGAAAGATAAAATTTATGCGACCGTTAGTAATTTTGATTTACTGACACCTGCCAGCAAAAGAGATCTGACCGGCTTTCTTGATGACTTTTATAAAACAATTAAAGATCCAAAAGCGGTGAAGGATGTTTTTATTACCAATGCAAGAACAGAGTAAAGATTTCCCGGTTATCTGAATCAGGATTTATGGGATTTTTTGATTTGCAGGATTAGTTTCATGAGATAGTTTATTATTATTCAATTGGTAATTATTCCACGTAATCTTTTTCAGAACAATCAGATAAATAAGGATAAAATCCTGGTTCAGACAGGTAACAAAACAATAAATTCACTTCCTTCATTCTCTTTTGCCTCAACTTTTATTTCGCCACCGTGCGCTTTTATAATATCGTAGCTTAAACTTAAACCCAATCCGGTTCCTTGTCCCGTTGGTTTTGTGGTGAAGAATGGTTGAAAGATTTTATCAACTACTTTTTGCGGAATGCCGCTGCCATTGTCTCTAACGGTGATGAGCATGTTATTTCCTGATTTTTTTGTGCTCACTGAAATTGCAGGTTCATACCCTAAACCTTCCACCTTTCGCCTTTCACTAACTGCATAAAATGCATTGTTATATAAATTCAAAAGCACTCTTCCGATATCCTGCGGAATGATATTTATTTTACCAGCTGATTTATCAAAATCAGTTTTCATTATTGCGTTGAATGAACTGTCTTTTGCGCGCAATCCGTGATAGCTCAATCTTAAATATTCATCTGCAAGTGCATTGATATCTGTAGACTCTTTTACACCTGTGCTTGACCGTGAGTGTTGCAGCATTCCTTTTACAATTGCATCCGCACGCTTGCCATGATGATTTATCTTTTCTTCATTTTCTGCAATATTATTCAATATTTCATTTTCAAGAACTGTATTCCTTTCACCTTCTGCCTTTTGCCTTTCACCTTTCAGCTCTTCAAGTAACTCAGTATTCACTTCAGAAAAATTATTTACGAAGTTTAACGGGTTTTGTATCTCATGTGCAATGCCTGCCGTCAATTCGCCCAGCGAGGCCATTTTTTCGGACTGGATGAGTTGGGTCTGGGTTGTTTTTAAATTGCTTAATGTCTTTTCGAGTGTTTTATTTGCTTTGTGCTTTTGGC
>DATHPY010000037.1:0-7700 GCA_035483315.1 Puia sp.
GGCGCGTTGCGCGATATGGTGCAAAATCATATTCTGCAATTGATATGCATGATCGCGATGGAAGCTCCCGTTTCATTTGATGCAGATGAAATAAGGAATAAAAAAGTTGACGTATTGAATGCAGTTAGAAAATTTACTAAAGAAGAAATACATCATATTGCTGTGCGCGGACAATATGGCGAAGGTTGGATGCAGGGAGAAAAAACTCCGGGTTATCGCCAGGAAAAAAGTGTTAGTCCGAATTCAAACATAGACACGTTTGCCGCAGTGAAGTTTTATATTGATAACTGGCGTTGGCAAAATGTTCCGTTTTATGTTCGCACCGGAAAACGTTTGCATGAAAAAACAACAATCATCACCGTTCAATTTAAACCGGCGCCGAGTTATGCATTTCCGCCGGAAGCTGCAGAAACCTGGCGTTCGAATCGTTTAACATTAAGCATTCAACCGGAAATGGATATTCGTTTGCGTTTCCAGGCAAAGCATCCGGGACAATCAATGAATTTAAATCCTGTTGACATGATCTTTAATTATAAAGATGCGTATGACGGAAATGAACCCGAAGCATACGAAACATTATTGCTTGACGTGATGGAAGGCAACGCAACATTATTTATGCGCAGCGACCAGGTTGAAGCAGCATGGAAAATTATTATGCCGATCTTAGAAACATGGGAAAACCGCACTCCGAGCGACTTTCCGAATTATGCACCGGATTCCTGGGGACCTGAAGATGCAGAAGCATTGATCGCGCGCGATGGATATAATTGGATAACGTTGCCGGCACAACACAATGAATAACGATAGTGATTGAGATTTTTAAGATTAATTGACTCTAAGAAATTAATGTTTACAATAGAATTCCTAATGCTGAATGTACAGTAGTACAAAAGCTTAATCCAACCTCCTATCCCGAAAACGGGCCGTATCCGTTTTCGGGTGGCTTTTTTGGTTACTTTTTTTCCACAAAAAAAGTAACAACTATAAAAATAATTTTTAAAAGAGATGAATTTACATATCTATCAAAACGATAAAGAATTTGCGAAAGATGTCGCAGAATGGATAATCCAAACTATTGCTGAAACTTTAAAGCAACAGGAAAGATTTACCTGGGTTTTGTCCGGCGGAAATACACCCAAACCTGTTTATGAATTATTATCGTCTACACCTTACCGTGAGCAAATTGACTGGAATAAGTTGCATATTTTTTGGGGTGATGAAAGAGCAGTTCCTTTTACAGACGACCGCAACAATGCAAAAATGGCTTATGATACTTTATTGAATCATGTTCCCGTTCCTGAAGAGCAAATTTACCTTATGCGCACAGATATTTCCCCCGAAGAATCTGCAATTGAATATGAAAAAATTTTGCGCGAATATTTCCCACTCGCCACTAATCGCTCGCCACACCCTACTTTCGATTTAGTATTACTCGGCATGGGCGAAGACGGGCACACGCTATCATTATTCCCCGGAACAGAAGTAGTGCACGAAGAAAAAGCGTGGACGAAAGCGTTCTTTTTAAAAGCTCAGGATATGTATCGCATTACATTGACAAAATCAATAGTAAACCAATCTTCGAAAATTGCTTTTCTTACAACAGGAGAAAATAAAGCTGATGCATTACATGAAGTGATAGAAGGAAAATATGATCCTGATCTTTATCCCTCACAAGTTATTAAACCCGTCAATGGCGAATTACATTGGTTTGTTGACAGCGACGCTGCGATAGAGCTGGATTAAATTATTCTACATCAACAGAATCGTGTACAACAACTTTTTTCCAGAGATGCGAACATTCTTTAACAAATTTTTTGTGCAGCGGATGTGGCTGATAAGTTTCTTCATCTTCCAAATTATCGAATATCAGCAACCATGAAATAGAATATGATCGTTCAATAACATCGCGATTTGTATTAGCAGGTTTGCCGATGTGAAATGAACGAATGGTTTCCACTTTGGATAATTTTTTTAATCCGGCAATTAATGCGGCTTCATCTTCTTTATTATCCGGATTTTTTAGCCAGAAAAAAACGTGATGAACGAAAATATTTTTTTGTTCGGGCATGTTATTATGAGTAAAAATTAAAAAGCTATTTTATTATAAAGAAATTTTCTCACAGATTTCTTGGATTCCACAGATGCTTTTTAGAATCAATTTATCTGTGCACATCTGTGAAATCTGTGAGCAAAAAATATTTCTCACTTCAACGACTTCAGCCAATCCACAACTCCTAAATAAATCCTTTGCGCAACTGCCTTATGAAATTTTGGATTGAGAATTTTTTTCTCATCTTTTTCATTGCTTAAAAAAGCAACTTCAACTAAGCAATTTGGATAATCAGTTGGTCCGCTTAATGCAAAATTAAAATTACCGACATTTCCATATTCTTTCAAACTCAATTTGAGCATTTGATTTAAAATGGCAACACTCAACGGACGAAAACCGATATAACGGTAATACGTGCTCACTCCCTGGATAGTATCAAAACTGGCAGAATTAAGATGCACGCTCACTAAGATATCAGGAGAAAAATCTTTCAGCATCTGAATTCTTTCCGGCATCGTGAGTGATGTATCTTTTGTACGCGTCATAAAAATCTTTTTTACTCCGGCGCGCTTCAATGTTTTTTGCAGCTCTTTGGCAATTAATAATGTGTATTCTTTTTCCAAAACTTTACTGCTAACGCCGCTTGCTCCGGCATTGTCTCCGCCATGACCTGCGTCAATGGCAATTTTTAATTTACGTATATCCAACATCGTTGGTTGGCGTTTTATCCGAACAATTAATTTTGTTCCGACGCTGTCGTAGCTTATCGAATGTCCCCAATGTTGCGAATGTTTCAATTCGATAAATACGCGCAACACATCATCTTCAACTTGTTCGTACCATGTATTTTTAATTTCTTTTGCTGTGCTTTGCTGAAAGATCCAATTGGTGTTGGTTGTTACGCCAAAAATATCAATGGCAATTCGCGACGGACTGATGAGATGAAAGCTGTGATAAGGCAATCGCTCATCAAGATTTATTGTTACGTAATCAAACGCAGTATCGCCATAAACTCTGAAGCTTGAACTTAAATGTGAATTATGAATTACCGGTTTATTGATTTGCTTTTTTAATACAATAACATTTTCTTTAGCGA
Source organism: Puia sp. (assembly GCA_035483315.1). Lineage (GTDB taxonomy): Bacteria > Bacteroidota > Bacteroidia > Chitinophagales > Chitinophagaceae > Puia. The sequence continues at coordinate 3,147 of DATHPY010000037.1, forward strand.
CATAACCTGAATGATATTTTGAGAGCTGAACTTTATAATCTGTTTTAAAGCTGTCAACAATTTTGAGTAAAATATTTGAATCGAGATAAGTCATTTTTGCGCCGCCTAGTCTGTCGTCGCCAATTCCGTATTCAAGAAAAGGAAGTTTGCCTGTTGTTTTTGCAAGCAGAATACTGTCTTGTGAAAAAAGGTATGAACAGCTTATTAATAAGAATACAGAAAAAATAAATTTCAAAGGTGGAAAATTTTTATAAAGATACTTGTTAAGTATGAAATACAAGGTGTGAAGTACGAAGTATGAAATAAGAAGTAAGGACCAAAAGCTCAATAGAATTGTTACCGCACAAGAGTGCGACGCAACGATGCTTCATAAGTTTCCGATGCCGGTTACAAAATAATTTGAAAATTTGAAAATGCAAGAAATTTTTAAAAATTATATCCAAGGTTAACCATAAAATTTCTTGGCGCGCCGGGCCATTTATTTACATTATTGTATGCACCCATCCAATATGTTTTGTTGGTGATGTTATTTAGATTCATCGCAACTGCGAAATGTTTATACTTATAATGAATGCCGCCGTTAATAATTAGATATCCGGGTAAAGTAATATTGGGATCAAGCGTGTTGCGCGCGCTGACGGAAGAATGACCAACAGAAATCCCAAATCCTTTTAGCGTTCCTTTATTGAAAGTATATTTTATCCAACTGCCACTGGTATTGCGCGGCGCATTTTCCACTCTTGTTCCAACCTGCGATGCAATTTTACTTTTGGTAACTTCAGCAACGCAATATGCATAAGAAAGCATCACACTTAAATTGGAAAGAATATTTCCGCTCGCTTCGGTTTCAATTCCGCGCGACCTGTTTTCTCCCTGCTGTACAAATAAATTCGGGTTGGAAATATCATTGGCATTTACCGCAACATTTAAAAGTGTGAGTTGATAAATTGCCAACGACGCAGAAAGTTTATTATTAAAAAAATTCGCTTTCGCTCCTGTTTCCAGCAGCTCACTTAATTGCGGTTTAAATGGTGAACTGAAAATTTCTGTACTCGTCGCCGCTTCAAAAGCATCGAAGCCTTTATTATAAGTTACATACATGTTAACGTTAGGAGTGATGGCATAAACCAATCCTATTCTTGGCAGAAAAACAGTTTCTGCAAGGTCGCTTGCGCTATCACCAACATCATCTCCTTTATAAAACTCTTTGCGCAGACTGAATAATAATTTCCACTTGTTCCAACTAACCTGGTCCTGCACATACACCCCTTGAGTGTGATAAATATTATCATCCACATCGGTTGCATTCGCATCGTAATCCGAAACCTGGTAAGCGCTTATCGGTCTATCAATATATTGAGGATTCTTCAAACTAAATGTTCCGACAATTCCGCTTCCAGCTCCAAACTGATTCGGCAATTCATAATATTGCTGGTTAAGATTTACTTTGCTGCGTATGTAATCATATCCAAAAACCAATTCATTATTAGTTTTTCCTGCATTGAATTTATAAGTAAAATAGTTGCTGATGGTATTTGTGGTTGTTGGGTACGTCCACGTTGTATAATACAGGTTAACGGAATCAGGAGTAATATAACTTTGCAATCCATGATTGGCTACATCCTGCTTTGTTGTGTAATGAAGAAACCCGCTGTTAAAACTTAAGTGATTATTTATTTTGTAAGATAAAGTGGCGATAGATGCAATATCAGTTTCGTTGAGATAATCGCCGGGTTGACTAACTGATAGAGAAGTGGGAGTTACTTTTAAATTATTATTGTTCAGAAAACCAGGTTGCCCCCAATCCAAAACCGTATTAATGTTTGATAAAGAAAAATCAATGTTGATTTGCAATTTATCATTAGGAATAAATGTTAATGAAGGAGCTACTTCAACAGAATTTGCATGCTGACCATGACGAAAAGAATTAGTATAATCAAACCCTGCATTGAAACGGTATAATAAGGTTTTGCTCTTATTTAAAGGACCAGTAAAATCATCCTGCTCGCGAAAATGATTCCAGGTGCCTCCGTAAGTATCTATTTCAGATTCGTTTTTCTCCAATGGTTTTTTTGTAACGAGATTAATTGTTCCGCCTGGATCGCAGTTTCCATACAAAGTTGCAGTCGGTCCTTTTATCACTTCAACACGCTCAACATTTACAAGCATTGAACTTGTGTAAGTTGTATTATATCCGCGCAGTCCGTTAATGTCCCGTGAATTCTCAGCTCTAAATCCTCGAATGGCATATTCATCAAAACCGGAATATTGATTAACGCCGGCGACTTCATCCACTGCATCTTTTAATGTGAATTCCATTTTATCATGGATCAGTTCTTTTGTAATGGTGGAAACAGATTGCGGAATATCTTTCGACGGAGTTTCTGTTTTATTTCCAAAAAAAGAATAATCACTTTTATAAGAATGATTTTCCCGTCCTTTAATTTCTACAAACTGTAATTGCTTTACAGTGTATTCAAGATGAATTATTCCGACGTCAACCGTTTGATTCTTTTCTAATTTTATTTCCTGCGATGTTATTTTTGAATCAACAGAAGATATAATTAACGTATCCCGAAGAGCGGGCAAATGTTGCAATGTAAAAAAACCATTTTCATCAGTAACAGTAATTTTTTTAATTTTTTTTAATTCTACTGTTATGTTAGATGCAGATTTTCCTTCTGAATCAAATATCCTTCCCTTTATAATGCCAGAATTTTTTTGCGCTGACGCGATGAAAGAAAAAAATAAAAATATTAATAGAGAAAATTTCATGCGTTGAGTTTGGCAATTCATTCCTTCTGCGAAAAGAAAAATACCAAATTTTCAACTCATATGCAATAAAATGATATTAATTATTAGCCGCAGATTCGCAGGGTTTTTTAAATCTGCTTAAAGCGGATATTTATTATCAGCTATCAGCTTATCGGCAATTCTTCTTTTTGCATCCTTACTGTTGAATGAATCAACTTTGGTGAAACGTTTCAAACCCAATAACATCATGCGTTGTTCATCACCACTCGCAAATGCGTTAATTGCATCTTTGCCAAATTTATTAATATGGTCGGCGGCATCATATAAATAAGTGCGCGCGATATCTAATTCAAACTGGCAAGCAGCTTCGCCTCGCTGATCAACTAATTTCATCGCGCGCAACAAGGCACTTTCTGCGTGATAAGTTTCAATTGCCATGTCAGCAATGTGCATTAATATTTCCTGCTCCGATTCTATCTTCATCATTAATTTTTGAACTGCTGCGCCGGCAACCATCAAAATTGATTTTTTAAAATTGATGATACCTTTTCTTTCTTTTGCAAAAGATGTGTCATCATCGCCACCAAAATCAGGAATGCTCACTAACTCTTTCGACACAGCAGTTGCCGCACCCAGCACATCCAACCTTCCTTTCATCGCTCTTTTTAAAACCATATCAACGGTGAGCAAACGATTAATTTCATTTGTTCCTTCGTAAATTCTATTTATGCGGCTGTCGCGATATGCTTTTGAAATGATATATTCATCGCTGAAACCATTACCACCGTGAATTTGCACGCCTTCATCCACAACAAAACTTAACGCTTCGCTGCCAAAAACTTTTAGCATCGCACACTCGATGGCATATTCTTCTGCTGCGCCAAGAACTGCTTCATTAAATGGTTTACCACTTGCGAGCAATTCATTTTCTTTATCATCAATACATTTTGCTGCGCGATACAATGCAGTTTCTGCGATCCAAATTTTGATTGCCATTTCAGCAATTTTGTTTTTTATTGCGCCAAAACTTGAAATGGAAGTTTTGAATTGTTCACGCGCAACTGCATATTGAATAGAAGTTGTTGTTGCGCGTTTTGCTCCGCCCATTGCGGCGGCGCATAATTTTAATCTGCCAATATTTAAAATATTGAATGCGATGATGTGACCTTTGCCAATTTCTCCCAATAAATTTTCCGCAGGCACTTTACAATCCTGGAAATATAATTGAACTGTTGAAGAACCTTTGATCCCCATTTTGTGTTCTTCCGGACCTTGCGTAAATCCTTCAAATCCTCTTTCAATAATAAATGCAGAAAATTTATCGCCATCAATTTTTGCAAACACGGTATATATATCAGCAAATCCGCCGTTAGTTATCCAGCATTTCTGTCCATTCAAAATATAATATTTTCCATCGGCAGAAAGTTTTGCAGATGTCTTCGCGCCAAGCGCATCGCTGCCGCTGTTTGGTTCCGTCAATCCGTAAGAACCTTTCCATTCGCCGCTCGCGAGTTTGGTAACATATTTTTGTTTCTGCGCTTCAGTTCCGAAATATAAAATTGGCAATGTACCAATTCCGGTATGCGCGGAAACTGCAACGGAAAAAGAAAATCCGCCGCCAAGCGCCTCGTTAACTAATGTTGATGTAATAAAATCTTTTCCTAATCCGCCAAGACTTTCAGGAACAGAAATTCCAAGCAATCCCTGCTCGCCGGCTTTTTGCACAAGCGATGGCATTAATCCGGGCTCAAGTTTATCAATACGTTCTATCACCGGCAACACTTCCGTATCTAAAAAACT
>DATHPY010000038.1:0-3053 GCA_035483315.1 Puia sp.
AAATACTCATCTGAAAGATTAAAGGTTATCTGGTAAATGCAGTTAAAGCGAATTCTGTTTGTCGAAAACCTGTTCTAATTCACTTTGGCGAATAAAAAAAGCCCCGGTGTAGAAACATCGGGACTTCGGTATTTGGATCTGATTAGTTCTGTGCTAAAAATAACTATTTCTTCTCAAATATGAATCTAAAAATTTGAATTTGTTTTTACAGACAAAGTCTTTTCATATTTTTTTTCATTCTTCACAACAACAGTAGTTTTTGTATGATGAATACTCGCGAGAGTAGGGGCGATAACCAACGAAACAATAGACATCAGTTTTATTAAAATATTCATTGACGGACCTGAAGTATCTTTAAAAGGATCCCCAACCGTATCTCCGGTAACGGATGCTTTATGCGGTTCAGATTTTTTATAATAAACCTGTCCGTTTATTTCAACTCCTTTTTCAAAAGATTTTTTTGCATTGTCCCAGGCGCCACCTGCATTATTCTGAAACATTCCCATCAACACGCCACAAACAGTTGCGCCCGCAAGAAAGCCTCCAAGCGCTTCTGGTCCTAAAATAAATCCGATTATTAATGGAGATATAATTGCAATTGCTCCGGGCAATACCATTTTCTTAATTGATGCTTCAGTAGAAATGGCAACGCATTTATCATATTCCGGTTTACCGGTTCCTTCCATTATTCCGGGAATTGTTCTGAATTGCCTGCGCACTTCTTCAACCATCGCCATGGCAGCTTCTCCAACAGCACGAATTGCCAATGATGAAAAAATAAAAGGGATCATTGCACCAACAAATAAACTCGCTAACACTTTTGCTTTATAAATATCAATTCCGCCAATTCCTGCAACACCAACAAAAGCTGCAAATAAAGCAAGAGCAGTTAATGCCGCAGATGCAATTGCAAAACCTTTTCCCGTTGCGGCAGTAGTATTACCAACAGCATCAAGCACATCTGTTTTTTCACGAACATCTTTTGGAAGTTCACTCATTTCTGCAATGCCACCTGCGTTGTCAGCAATTGGTCCAAAAGCGTCAATCGCTAATTGCATAGCAGTAGTTGCCATCATTCCGGCAGCGGCAATAGCAACGCCATATAAACCTGCACATTCAAAAGAGCCCCAAATGCCTCCTGCTAAAACTAAAATCGGGAGACAAGTTGATTCCATCCCTATTGCTAATCCACCAATAACATTTGTTGCGTGACCTGTTGATGATTGACGAATTATTGATAGCACAGGACGTTTCCCCATTGCAGTATAATATTCTGTGATCATACTCATTAAGGTTCCTACTACAAGGCCGACACCAATGGCGCCCAAAACCCCCCACTTGGTAAATTCATGATTGCGTAAAACCATTGTATCAGGAAGAATATAATAAACAAGTCCGATGCAAGCCAAAGCAGTCAGAATTATCGAACCCCAATTGCCCATGTTAAGAGCCTTTTGAACACTCGATGTATTAACACCCGCAGTATCACTTATACGAACAAAAAAAGTTGCTACAATTGAAAAAATTATTCCGATGCCGGCAATCATCATTGGTAATAAAATAGGAGCCATGCCACCAAACTGATCTGTTGAAATTGTTTCTTGTCCTAAAACCATTGTTGCCAAAACAGTCGCAACATAAGAGCCAAATAAATCTGCACCCATACCGGCGACATCACCAACATTATCTCCAACATTATCTGCAATGGTTGCAGGATTACGTGGATCATCTTCCGGAATCCCTGCTTCAACTTTTCCTACTAAGTCAGCGCCAACGTCAGCAGCTTTTGTATAAATTCCACCACCAACACGAGCGAATAACGCAATTGATTCTGCACCTAGAGAAAAACCAGTCAGCACCTCAATCGTCCGCAACATCTCAGGAGAATTTACAAGTGCATCGGGTGCAAATATTGATTTCAATATGATAAATAATCCACTCAAACCTAACACTGCTAATCCCGCAACACCAAGTCCCATTACGGAGCCACCTGTAAAAGAAACTTTCAACGCCTTACTTAAACTTGTGCGCGCGGCTTGTGCAGTACGAACATTTGCTTTTGTTGCGCTGCGCATTCCGATATAACCTGCAGTTGCGCTTAACACAGCGCCAATAACAAATGCAATTGCAATTGACCAATTTGAATTTGGATTGCTGCTTCCCATTAGGGCTAGCAAGAGAGCGGCTATAATAACAAAGTAAGAAAGTATTTTCCACTCTGCGCGCAAAAACGCCATTGCACCTTCAGCGATATATTTACTGATTTCCTGCATGCGTGGAGTTCCCGCATCTTGCTTTGATACCCATGAAAATTTGATAATTGTATACAGCAAACCAATTATTCCTGTTGCAGGAACCAAATAGATCAATTTATCCATAAGTTAAGTAACCTGAGTAAAATTTCAGGGACGGCAAAAATAGGGTAAAACAGTCAAAAGTTTAAGAAAATGGAATACATTATTAGTATTTAATTAATGCTGCGCTACAGACTTACATATTATATCCGGCTGCTGAAATAAATTCTTATAAAAACGAAAATCCTCCTTTGACAGGAGGATTCGCTCAGCTTACTTTGACAATCTGTGAAAGAAAATTATTTTAATCTATTGATGGCCGTCAAATTTTTTAATTTTATTTTCTCGTGCAGTTATCAAATTAGAGTTTAGAGTGTAGGGATTAAAAACGATCATGCACAATAACTCGAATTCTATACCAAATATATTAGCTATTGATTAACAGCATTTAGAAAAAAAATCACTGTCTGAATTCTTCCATTTTTCGGAAAAAAATTCCAAAAAATGATTTTATAAACTGAAATTCTTTCAAAACATTCTTTCTTGTCAGCAAAAAAAATTCATTACCCTTGCAACGATGTTGTAATTGCATCCGTCTTAATAAGCAAGAATGCTGAAAACTATTTTATCATTATTGGTGGCGCTGTTATTAATGTTTGATGTAAAATCTCAATCAGCCTGCTCTACAATTGGCCAAACTCCATCAACTGCATTTCCTGTTTGTGGTGTTGATACATTTAAACAAGCAAGCGTTCCATT
>DATHPY010000039.1:0-3883 GCA_035483315.1 Puia sp.
TTTATTTTTTGTTTCCGGCATTTGTTCGCTCCTCATCATCCTTGCGCCGCACTCTTGTACTGAAGAATGTTTATTCAACTTCAGGTTCACAAAATAAAGCTGCACAAAATTGTATAACCAATAAGACACAACATCTGGACATTTGTTGCTTGTGTCTGTCAAAACTTTCTTCATTATCAATTATTCCCGCCAATTGCATGCCGCAGAAATTTTCCTTGGTTTACAATGTGGTTACAGCATAAAATGTACGAAACAGTTCGTTAATGATACAATTTGTGTTCGGTTTTGATACAGATTTTAGATTATAGATGATAGATGTTAGATTTGATACAGATTTCAGATCATAGATCTTGGATTTGATACCGGTAATGGTGAACTACTGATTTTCTGTCTATCATCTATCATCTATTAACTATCATCTATTATCAACCACGTGTCAGCAAAAGTTTCTATTGTTATCCTCAACTGGAATGGACGGAAATATCTTGAGCAGTTTTTACCATCTGTTGTAAAAAGCAGTTACCTCAATAAAGAAATTATTGTTGCCGACAACGCTTCAACCGACGACTCAATAATTTTTCTTAAAGCAAATTATCCCGGCGTAATAATTATCTCACTCCAAAAAAATTATGGATTTGCACAGGGATATAATGAAGCATTAAAGCAGGTGCAAAGTGACTATTATATTTTGCTCAACTCCGATGTTGAAGTGACTGAAAATTGGATAGAGCCAATTATTGAATTAATGGAAAAAGATAAAATCATCGCAGCTTGTCAGCCAAAAATTCTTAGTTATAATAATAAAAAAATGTTTGAGTATGCCGGTGCAGCTGGCGGTTGGATAGACTTTTTGGGTTATCCTTTTTCTCGCGGAAGAGTTTTTGATGTTTGCGAAAAAGATATTCATCAATACGATTCCGAAGAAGCAGTTTTTTGGGCAAGTGGCGCCGCTTTATTTGTAAGAACAAATGCATTCCACGAAGTGAATGGATTTGATAATTATTTTTTTGCGCACATGGAAGAAATAGATCTCTGCTGGCGATTACAACTCGCGCGTTATAACGTATATGCCTGTCCGAAGTCTGTGGTTTTCCATGTTGGCGGCGGAACATTGCCAAAAGGAAAATCCCGAAAAGTATTTTTGAACTTTCGGAATAACCTGATCATGCTGGCAAAAGATCTTCCGGCGGCGCAATCAATATGGAAAATTCCTTTTCGTTTTTTGTTGGATATGCTTTCTGCGTGCAAGTCTTTATTATCCGGCGACGGCGCTTATTTTTTGGCGGTTATTGAAGCGCAACTTGCTTTTATGAAATGGCTGTTTTTTAAGAGAAAATGCAGTGTTTTTCCAAAAGCCAAAAACGGGAAAGTAACCGGCTGGTTCAATAAAAGTATAGTGTGGAAATATTTTGTTTCCGGCAAAAAAACTTTTGCGCAAATTGTTCAAAACAAAAGCTGATTTTTTGGTTCAATATATTACTTTTGCCCTGTAATTTAATGATATGGAAGAAACACAAGAATATAAAGACCCCAAATTAAAAGACATAGCTTATAGCTGGGTAAACTCTTCAGTATTTCTTTTTTACCTGGAAGTTTTTTGCATTGTTGCTTTTTTGGTCGGCGCAAGCTATGGTTTATATGCGCATCGTTATAAGGGCAAACCCGAAGTGGAAGTGCCCGGGAACACGCTGTACACGCCACAATACAAGTAAAAACTAAAGATCGAAAATATAAAAACTGAAAAGAGTGGCCGGCGATAAGCTATTTACTTTTTATTTTTTACATTTGCCGTCCTTTTACGCGGAAGTAGCTCAGCTGGTAGAGCGCAACCTTGCCAAGGTTGAGGTCGCGGGTTCGAACCTCGTCTTCCGCTCAAGTTAAATAAGACCTATAAGTTTTTAAATCTTATAGGTTTTTTATTCAAATACCCGGGTGGCGGAACTGGTAGACGCGCAGGACTTAAAATCCTGTAACCCGAAACGGTTGTGTGGGTTCAATTCCCATCCCGGGTACAAAAGAACCTATTGGATATTTATTCTTTAATCTTTAAATTTTGCCGTAGGCTACTCTTTTCAAAAAAACATTTAATGGAAAAAGGATTTGCTAAACCATTTTTAAAATGGGCTGGTGGTAAAACTCAATTAATTGATACTATTGAAAAGACTTTTCCATTGAGTTTCATGGAAGGGAAATTTACGTACATTGAACCATTCGTTGGAAGCGGTGCGATTTTGTTTTGGGTCTTGAATAATTTTCCAAAACTTGAAAGAGTCGTAATAAACGATATAAACAAAGATCTGATCAACACCTATAAAGTAATTGTCTCAGACGTTAATCAGCTTGTTTCTTTATTAAAAGAATTTCAAAAGGAATACCACGGTCTTGAGAATAACGAAGACAAAAAAAAAGCATACTATTATTCAAAGAGAGAATTATATAATACTCGCCAGTCAAACAAAACTGAGCAAGCCGCTTTATTTATTTTTTTAAACAGAACATGTTTTAATGGTTTATACAGGGTAAATCGTAGTAATGAATTTAATGTTCCGATAGGCAGTTACAAAAACCCTATGATTTGCGACGAAAAAAACCTTTTGTGTGTCAGTAATGTTTTACAAAAAGTAGAAATTCTTAATATAGATTTTGAAGAAACCATTTCTTTTACAACAGATAATACAATTTTTTATTTCGATCCTCCATACAAACCATTGAGTCAAACATCAAGCTTTAATTCTTATTCAAAAGATGACTTCAATGATAATGAACAAATCAGGCTGAGAAATTTTTGTAACAAATTAAATTTGTTGAATCACAAATGGGTTTTAAGTAATTCTGATGTTCGTGGAAAAAATATTAATGATGTTTTTTTTGACGAGTTATACGAGAATTACAATATTGAAAGGGTAAAAGCAAAAAGGAGCATAAATGCAAATCCGCATAAACGAGGAGAATTAACTGAGCTATTAATAACAAACTTTAGAAACGAAAATTCTTTTCTGTTGTCTTACAATGAAAATTTTGTGAAAATTTTGGAAAATGTAGAAAAATAATAGTTGCCTGCTATATTTGATTTAAGCCTGAATAAAACATATCTCTCCCACTCCAATTCCAATAAGTAATATCTTGTTCGATAAACAGCCATTTTACGATTTTTAACACCAGTTCTAAAGAATGCCCCGTATTAAAATTTATATTTGTCATTTCTAAATCTTGAACAGTTTCACAATTATAGATTCTATCGATTATTGCCTGCACCCTTTCATATTCCTTAGGATTTTCTTGCTTTTTAATTTTTAAATCATAGTACATACTAGAGTGGCTAGGTCTGGATGTTTTAGTTATTCTACCGTTATCACTTTCATTTTCAAAAATTATGTTTTCAGCATGAACTTCAAAATCCATTCCCTTATTAAGTCGTGCGGGTCGTTTCAAATAAATATCAACACCACTAGTTGTTCTATCCACATAATAATAATAGATAGCAGCTAATTCACGATTACCAGTACCAGGTTCTTCTTTTAAAAATTCCATTATTAAAAAATCCCTAATCGCTTTTCTGTTGTTTCCATTGACCTCTAATATTATTTCTGTTTCTGGCATAAAATTTATAATCCAATTACATTTAAGGGAATTTCATTAAAAACATATTGACAACCTACTTCTTTAATATATTCGAGAACATCTTTGTATTCAGGTCGTTTAAACCAATCACTCAGGACATAAATAAATTGGATTTGTAGTCCTAATGGTTTAAGCAGTTTCTCATATTGTCTTTTTTTAAAATGGCATGTTTGTAATTTTTCGTCAACGGATCCTGATCCTCCTTGAAATTTGACTTCGAGAATAAAAAAATTATTGTTTATTAATATACCTTGATCCGGTA
>DATHPY010000040.1:0-2623 GCA_035483315.1 Puia sp.
TCTTTCATCATTTCAATTGCAATAGAATTAACACCATGAGCTTCTATTCCTGCGCTATAAACATTTGCTTTGTTACCCGAAAAATATTTCAAGTAGCCTTCAGCCATTTGACTGCGACAACTGTTGCCTGTGCACAATACAAGAATATTTTTCATTAAGTTTTATTGCAGGTTGTACGTACTCTTCAAAGATTTTTTACACTCAACAGATAAATTATACACTTTACTTTGTATCGTATCTATCAAATTATCCAATACCTCTCTTCGCATGCTGGCAGACCGTGTGCTATCATAATTATTAATTAAGTTGAATAAGGAATCCGAGAGTTTTTCAATTGTCGGACTTTGATACAAATTCAATTTGCCATAATACAATTGATTGAAATTAAATTTTGCAAGATTATAATTCACCTGCGAAATGGAATCTGTCGGATTACTGATAGACGTAGAGATGCCGCCGAGATCGCCAAGTAATTCATCGTACACAAGACTTTGCTGGGCAAGAAAATTTTTCTCAAACTCTCTTTCGTTATTGGCTTTGTATTCATATAATCCAATAAAAATTGGTATAGCAGCAATAAATACACCAGCGATTCCCAATAATGAATTTGTTCTTTCAGACATAAATTTTCGATTTGGTGAATAACAAAAATCGTAACATTTTTATATTTAAAATCATTCCAGTAAAAGAAATATTGTTTTATAATTATGAATTTCTTTTTGAATTATATTTTTATTTTGTACCAAAGCGGCATTACTACTATAAAGCATCGTGGCAATCGTAGATTTGTTCATTTCTTTTCTTCCAGTGGAAGAAAAGAAATGAATCACTCTTGTACTGTAATGCGTTTGTCAGCAATTATCTAAAACCTAATTAATTATGACACCAAAACAAGTTGTGCAAAAATGGGTTGATGCATTCAATGCAATTGATGTTGATGCGCTTGCAAATCTCTATCATGAATCTGCAATAAATCACCAGGTAGTATTTGAACCACTCGTTGGAAAAGCAGCAATTAAAAAAATGTTTGCTGATGAGTTTGCAAAAGCAAAAATGATTTGCATCATCGAAAATATTTTTGAAGACGGTGAATGGGCAATTCTCGAATGGAAAGATCCGCTTGGATTAAGAGGCTGCGGGTTTTTTCATATTACAGAAGACAAAATTAAATTTCAACGCGGTTATTGGGATCAGCTAAGTTTTTTAAGACAACAGGAATTACCAATTCCTTCAAAATAATTTTTTTGTAAATTATTTCAACAAAAAAGAAAACCCTGAGGTTTTCTTTTTATTAAAGTTTGATGGTAGCCAGCTTACATCGCCCCTAATTGTTTAAGATATTTTTCTGAATTGGCTTTTGTTACAGCAGGAGGGTTTAAACTCAGTGACTTTTTAAAATTGATGATCGCATTTTTCTTATCACCTTTCAGCGCATAGCCTTCGCCAAGACTATCCCACACATTGGCGCTTTTGGGATTTTTCTGCGTATTAAGAATGAATATTTCGATTGCTTTATCCTGTTGTCCTGCAGTTAATAACTGATAACCATAAGCATTTAATTCACCTTCATTTGCTAAAGGCAATGCATCACTCATCGTTTTATCTGCTTCTGCCGGTTTATCCAATGCCCTGAGAAGGCCTGATTTAATGTTATAGTTTGTAAAAGATTTAGTAGTAGCAAGCGCGTTATCAATCCATGTCAGCGCCTCTGGCAGATCCACTTTATTCGCCAATGCATAATTTGCCGCATTTGTAAATGAATTGGGATTAAATCCATTTTGTCCTTTCAATTCCTGTTCAAGGTTATTTATAACAATATCGTCAACAGCAAATTCAATTTTTACGGGAAATTGTTTTTTCTCCCAATTAAGAACTAATTCGGCAGATGTTTTTGTAAGATTAATAAAATCATAAGTGAGCATTTCAGTAAAGGCAACATCACGCAATTGAATTTTTGCGCGCATCTGATCGCGTTTTGGATCATAAAAAAAACTGCCCCAGGATTTATAATCTTTCGATAAAATTACTTCGCCAGTATTGTCTTTATTAATCACAAAAGTTAAACCGTATGAACCTGCAGGAACAGCCTGCCCTTCAACAGTCACATCGTGTGAAAATCTAATCACCGTATTTTCATTTGCACCGGCACGCCATGGCGCTGAATTTCCTGATCCAAATCCCTGAACATTATAACCGTACGGAACAAGCGCTCCCCATACTTCACGTCCCTTAACGGAAGGACGCGAATAATTAACGCTGACCGTAGATATTCCTATCGTTTGCGAAACTGTCGCACCCGGACTTGGTGTGCGCGGTAGATTAATTTGTGCTTGCGTTGTAAAAAAAATAAAACTGATACATAAAGAAGCTATTAATTTTATCGCTGGTGTTTTTAACATGTGAGTAGAGTTTTGGTAAAATAATTATTATCATTTGTAAATTGACGATTTACAAAATGCCATTTTTATTAACAGTACTGAAGCGGGATTTTAGATGGCTGAACGCATGGAATGTTCAACTGTAGTGAAAGAATGTGAGTTGTAGTTATGGGAAAAATCTATAGAGATTTAAGAAATGCTTTTTTTTGTGATGGATCTAAAAGTTTTGTTTTTTTTCCGGCTTT
>DATHPY010000041.1:0-3515 GCA_035483315.1 Puia sp.
ATTAGAAAAAGTATTTACATACACTTTGCCGTTAGCAATTGTCGGACAATTCATTTTGGAAAAATTTCCTAAATTATCCGCAGGATTTATTGTTGAGTTCCACAACTCAGTGGTTACATCATCGGCACGCACAGCACGCAAAATCCCTGGGCATACCTGCTGATTGGCATTGCAACCATTTACCGCATGCGTGATCCATAATATTCCTGTCGAATCAACAGAAGCGTTGGAAGAAACAGACATATAAGCTCCGGAACCTCCTGTTGGTCCGCTCACACTTCCGCTTATAGGGCTGGCTAAAGTATTACCACTTATTTTAAAAGATTCCAATAATGTATTTTCAGAAAACTGGTAAACATATTGATTTGTAGCTCCGCCAAAATAAGCAAATGAAGAATGCATTTGCGCATTGGATGAAACAGCAAAAGATTGCAAAACATGATCTGTTGTACTGTTATAACCACCGAGGTTTGTTGTATCAAGAACGTAAATAAATGTTGCTTTCACTCCGGTCAATAACATTTTTGAATTTGGTATCAACAAAGCCTGGATAGGAAAATCAAGATCCGCATCATTATTCTGCTTGTAACTTTTTGGTGTAAAAAAACTTGAAACCTTTAAAGAAGTTGCGGTATTATCAAGTGTATTAGGGGTTAATCTAACGACACTTTCTCCCCTGTTTACCGTATCGCTGGGAAGATCTGAAAATCCATCTTCATCATCATAAGCATTTCCAGTCGTAAAATATAAATTGCCATTGACGTCTACTGCAGGCGCACCTCCACTCATCCAAATACCACCACGTCCATCGTTTGGCGTGGATATATACCCCATTTTTAGTTGAAGATTTGAAGCATCATACCCCAAAACCCAGCCATGCGCAGGGTTCCAGTCGCAGTGCGCTGAAAAAGTCAGGTAAACAATTCCGTGAGAAAGAACCAGTCCGCCACGGTTAAATTGTCTTCTGGGATCAAACCCTATTCTACCGCTAATATTTCCATCACCGCTTCCGGATAATGTATCAATAATTTCAACAGGGCTATTTGTTTTTTCTGCACCTGTGCTCAAATCAATCGCATGTAAATATTGATGAAATCCATTTGTAGTGTAAGTATATTCTTCATTGGACACACTGCTATTCCAGGTATGATTATCTTCTACACCAGGGGTTGTGCTCACAAGCTTGGTAACAAAATACATGGTGTTTGCAGATTTATCAATCACAGGAGTTCCAACAATCCCGATGTTGCTTGAAAAATCACCGTAACTTCCGCCACACAATCCGGGATGCATATCATTTTTTGTTGGTGGCCGATAGCCCGAAGGCGTATAATTTTTTTGCCAGTAAACAGGTGCGCTTCCATCATCTGCGTCAAAAGCATAAATGGTATTATTAACTGTGCAAACGAAAACTATATTTTTATTTCCAATGGATGGAATACTTACATTGCTTACAACAAGAAGTTGCGCAAAAACCTGGTCGTCCACAGGTCGGGCATATAAAAGTCCGAATGTATTTGTATTTACATTACTTGTTGTAAGTGAAGTTTCCTGGCTGTTCCAACCCGTGCGGCCAAGATCATTGTGCTGCGTAAGCACATCTGCCTGCGCAAATGCAATGGAAACATTTAGAGCAAATACAATTATTAACGAGTATAACGGATAATGCTTTCTCAAGGTCCTGGTTTTTGAGTTTATAAAATAACCAAAGCTGCCCAAAAAAAATTCAATCAACCTTAAAAATGGAGAGAATCAATGGAGGCTCCGGGGTAACAATAGCAGGTTCTATATAGGATAGGTTCTGGATAGGAAATGAATAGGGTGTATTTTGCGTAGGAAAAATAAAATTAAAAATTTCTTTCGATTGTTCAAAATAACCAGACAAACAAAAATGCTGATGTTAATAAAAAGATTTAAATCAGAAAAACTCGTCCAATATCAATTTAATTAGCCATCTGTTTCAGCTATAATGATTTAATTTTGCTCTTCTTATAAAAATAATATGGCAAACAATTTATTCGATTTTGGAATGATAGGCCTCGGAGTGATGGGCCGAAATCTTTTGCTTAACATGGCTGATCACGGGTTTCGGGCAATCGGTTTTGATAAAGATGTTCAAAAAGGCGCTCAATTGGAATCATCGGCAACGCCAAATACAGTTGTAAAAGGAGTGAATACTTTGGCAGAAATGATTCAGCAATTGGAAAAACCGCGCAAGCTGATGATGCTTGTTCCCGCAGGTAAACCTGTTGATGATGTTATTAATGATCTGTTGCCGCTTTTGGAAAACGGAGATATTGTAATTGACGGCGGTAATTCGCATTACACAGATACTTTGCGCAGATTAAATTATTTAAAAGATAAAGGCATTCATTTTATGGGTGTCGGAATTTCCGGCGGAGAAGAAGGAGCGAGAGTTGGTCCAAGCATTATGCCCGGCGGAGATATTGAAGCGTACCAACACGTTAAACCAATCCTCGAAGCCGTATCGGCAAAAGTAAATGGAAGTCCTTGCGTTGCTCATCTTGGAAAAGACGCGGCAGGTCATTATGTAAAAATGGTTCATAACGGTATTGAGTATGCGATAATGCAGCTCATCAGCGAAACGTACGATCTGATGCATCGCGGTTTAGGATTGAATAATGATGAACTGCATAAAGTGTACAAAAACTGGAATGAAGATGAACTGCAATCTTTTTTAATTGAAATAACCGCGGATATTTTTTTGCAGAAAGATGATAAAACTGATAATCGTTTGGTGGATATGATCCTCGATAAAGCCGGCTCAAAAGGAACCGGGAAATGGACATCACAGGATGCAATGGATCTGCCGGTTTCAGTTCCTGTTATTGATATGGCTGTTGCCATGCGCGATCTTTCTACTTATAAAGAAGAAAGAACTCAAGCGGCTGCATTGTACAAAACAACGCAAACGCATATTGATGTTCCGCAGGAAGTTTTTATTCAGCAATTACAGGATGCATTATATTTTGCAACGATCATTTGTTACGCGCAGGGATTGGCAATGTTGCAAAAAGCGTCGTCCGAATTGAATATGGAAATTCCTTTGCCGGAAGTTGTGCGGGTGTGGCGCGGCGGTTGCATCATCCGTTCTTCATTGCTGGAAACTTTTTACACGGCTTATCAAACAAACCCTAAACTTCCGAATTTATTATTGGATAATAATATTGCACAACTGCTCCATGCAAAAAGGCAGCACATGAGAAATATTATTATGCACGCCGCACAGACTGGTTATTCAATTTCTGGGTTGATGGCATCGCTCGGATATTTTGATGCATACCGCAGCGAATATTTGCCAACAAATCTAATCCAGGCGCAGCGTGATTATTTTGGCGCGCACACTTATCAGCGTGTAGATGTGTCCGGAACATTTCACACGGAATGGAATCATTCTTCGTGAATGGTGAATCGTCAATGGTGAATTGTGAAATGGAATAAATTGTTTTTGTTCCTACGGAACATTTCGGGGGTAGAAAAAAAGTTCAGAGAGA
>DATHPY010000042.1:0-3977 GCA_035483315.1 Puia sp.
ATTACTTTTTCTGTGTGCGAAGATGAAAATGTTGTAGTGCTTGGAAAATCCGGCGAAGGAAAATCCGTCACCATTAAATGTGTAGTTGGTTTGTTGCAGCAGGATGAAGGTTCCGTAAAAATTTATGGAGAAGAAGTGAAAGACATGAACAGCGAGCAGCTAAAAGAAATGCGGGGTAAAATAGGTTTTCTCTTTCAAAGTGCAGCGTTGTATGACTCAATGACGGTGAGGGAAAATCTTGCTTTTCCATTGACACGCGTATTGAATTTAAAAAATGATGAAGAGATTGAACAAAGAATTCATGAAGTATTAGAAAGTGTTGGGTTGCTTGATGCAATTGATAAAATGCCGTCCGATCTTTCTGGTGGTATGCGCAAACGTGTCGGGCTTGCCCGCACACTCATTGTAAAACCAAAAATAATTTTGTATGATGAGCCAACTACGGGATTAGATCCCATCACTTCGCGCGAGATCAGTGATCTGATAATGGACATCAAAAAAAAATATAAAACTTCTTCCATCATTATCACGCACGATATGGAATGTGCGCGCATAACTTCAACAAGAATTGTGGTTATGCACGAAGGAGAATGTATCGCAGAAGGAACTTATGATGAGCTGGAAGAATCGAAAGACAATCTTATCAAATCATTTTTTAATCACCAGCAATGAAATATATGAATTTAGAATTTACAGAAATAAATTATGGCCTTGGCGATAATAATTCTAATCGGCATTCTTGCGTCGCACTCTTGTACGGCAACGCAATATTGAGCTATGGTTTACTAAACTCAACTTCAAAAAAATTACAAAGATGAAAACAACAACACCAGAAAAAATAAAAACAGGCGCATTTGTAATTGTGAGTTTATTCGTTTTGCTTGTCATCATCGTGCTCATTGGCAAACAACAAAAATTATTCAGCAAAAATTTTATCATGCGCACCAATTTTAGAAATGTGAATGGATTGATTGTTGGCAATTACGTCCGCTTCGGCGGAATTAACGTGGGAATTGTTGATAACATTATAATAAAAAACGACACGACTATTGAAGTTGATCTGAGATTAGAATCGAAAGTAAAACCATATTTAAAAACTGACGCGCTTACAAGCATAAGCACTGACGGATTGATGGGCGATAAACTTATACAAATTTCTCCCGGCAGCGACAGCACAAAATTATTGAATGAAGGCGAGCAAATAAAATCTGCAGAACCTGTTGACATGGATAAAGTAGTTGCCAAATTTGCGCATATTGCAGATAATGCAGAATCCATTACCGGAAGCCTCTCTGAAATAATGGGAAAAATAAACAGCGGACATGGTTCTATTGGAATGTTACTGAAAAACGATACCCTTGCAAAAAGATTGCAGTCCACGGTTTCATCCGCGAACGAAACTGTTAAAACAATAAAAGTAAGCGCAGACAAATTCAATGACAATATGGAAGCTGCAAAACATAATTTTTTGCTGCGCGGATTTTTTAAGAAAAAAGAAAAACAACGCATCAAAGATTCTGTAACAAACGCAAAAAAAATTCAGGATTCAGTTCAAACAAAAACAGAACCCACAAAAAAATAATTCAATTATTATTTGCGAATGAACTATGTTAAACCGAAAATAAAAAAACCATTATACAAGCGTGTACTTAAAGTCGCGCTGATAATAGTTTGTATATTTTTGGGGCTGATCGTTACTATCGGATTGCTTATCCAGACTGCTCCGGTACAAAATTTTATAAAGAATAAAGCTGTTTCTTATCTCAAATCAAAATTGCATACAAATGTCAGTATCGGAAAAATCTATATCACTTTTCCAAAGAATATTGTTGTAAACGATATTTATATCGAAGATCAAAAACATGACACACTTTTTTCTGCAGGAAAATTATCTGTAAATGTCAGCATGTTAAAATTGCTGCACAGTAATATTGAGATTAACGCCATTGATCTGGAAAAAAGTACGATCAAAGTTAAAAGACTTTTACCCGACACCGTTTTTAATTTTAAATTAATTGTTAATGCGTTTTCTTCTCCTGCAAAAAATGATGTGATTAAAAAAGATTCATCTTCTTCGCAAATTTCTGTGCATGATATTACGCTTGATAAAATAGATATTGTATATAATGATGTCGTTTCTGGAAATGATGATTCTGTTTTTTTAGATCACTTATCAATAAACATTGACAAGTTTGATCTGCAACATCAAAGCTTCTCTGTTCCATCAATAGTTCTTTCAACGCTTCATGGAAGAATTTATCAGCAGCAACCACTCGTAAATACCGAAACAAAAACTACCGATAGTTCTCAAACTGTTTTTCCCGCAATTGAATTAAAAGATATTTCGCTTGCTGATATACAATTAGATTATCGCGACAAACAATCAGCATTTACCACAAATCTAAACCTGAATCAGCTCGCAATAAAAGTGAAGAATTTGAATATGACGAATAAGATAATCAATCTTGATAAAATAGAATTATCAAAAACAAATATTGCCGTTGAATTAGGAAAGACAATTCAATCTTCAAAATCCATTGCAGATAACAAGCAGGTAAAGTCAGCCGATACTTCTTCCTGGAGATTCAATGTAAAACAATTGAGTCTCGAAGAAAATAATATTGCTTTTGATAACAATAATATTCCGCGTCAAAAAACGGGAATGGATTATTCGCACTTAAAACTTGAGAATTTAATTTTGTATGCCAGTAATCTCTCGTACAGCAGCGATACCATTGCCGCAGAAATAACTAAAGGTTCAATGAAAGAACAAAGCAATTTTGAATTGCAACAATTGAGCGGAAACTTTCTCTATTCAAACAAAAAAACTGATGTAAAAAATTTATACCTGAAAACAAACGCAAGTATACTTCGTTGCAACGCGACGCTGAATTATCCATCGCTTGATGCCATCAAAAAAAATCCATCGTCATTATTGCTCAATGTGAATTTCCCGGATAGCAAATTGCAGGTAAAAGATATTTTGACTTTTGTTCCTTATCTAAAAAACCAACCCGCATTTCACAATCCGGAAATGATTTTACGGTTCAATACAAAAATGAGCGGTAACCTCGCCAATCTCAAAATTGAGCAATTTAAATTTTCCGGTTTTACCAATACGAATGTTGACATTCACGGTTTGATTAAAGGATTGCCCGAAACAAAAAATATACTTGCCGATGTTGTTATTAATAATATCAGCATATCAAAAAAAGATCTGGCAACATTACTTCCCGCAAACACAATTCCTTCAAATATTGCAATTCCTGATAGTTTATCTGTAAAAGGAAATATAAAAGGCGGAATGAAAGATCTGTCTTCTGATCTGGCATTTTACAGTTCTTCGGGATCATTCACTGTAAAAGGAAATGCAAAAAATACTAGCGATATAAAAAATATTATTTACGACGCAACAGTAACAACTGATAAATTAAAAGTTGGAAAAATATTAAAAGATGAAAATGATTATGGTGACGTAACATTAAAGCTTACCGCAAAAGGAAAAGGGGCTGATATAAAATCAGCGCAGTCGCAAATTGATGCAACAATTGTTTCAGCGGAAATAAAAAAATATAATTATAAAAATCTCCGCATAAATGCAGGCATAAATAACCAGGTTGCCAAAGCGGAAATTTCCATGCATGATCCGAACGTTGATTTTTCATTGCATGGCACAGGCGATCTTCATAATAAATATCCGGCTGTTCAACTTACGGCTGCCATCAATAATATAAAAACTCAAGCGCTCGGTCTTACAACAAATAATATTGATTACGCAGGAAATTTTGACATTGATTTTCCGGTTACGGATCCGGATAATTTACAGGGAAAGTTGCTGATTGAAAAATCTGTTGTGAAAACCGACTCTCAAAAAATTGCTGTTGATACAATTAAACTTTTAGCCGGGAAAACTGATACCAGTCAGTATCTTCGGTTATACGCAGACGTTATACAGGTGCAGTTACAGGGTAAATATA
>DATHPY010000043.1:0-3564 GCA_035483315.1 Puia sp.
CTGATGTGCGCAACCAGGAAATTGGTTTCGTTTTTCAACAATTTAATTTAATGCCGCGATTGACAGCAGTTGAGAATGTTGCGCTGCCATTGGTTTACGCAGGGGTTTCAAGAAAACAACGAACGGAAATTGCGATGTCGGTTTTGGAAAAAGTTAGTCTTACGGATAGAAGTCACCATAAACCAAATGAATTATCTGGTGGTCAGTGTCAGCGTGTGGCTATTGCGCGCGCATTGGTAAATAATCCTTCAATTATTTTGGCTGATGAGCCAACGGGAAATCTTGATTCAAAAACTTCTATTGAGATCATGGATATTTTTGGCGCGATACAAGCTGCCGGAAATACCGTTGTGTTGGTTACTCACGAAGAAGACATTTCGAGATACGCGCATCGCGTTATTCGATTGCGTGATGGAGTTATTGAAAGTGATAAGAGAAATGTTGAGTTGTATCAGCCGGCATAATATTCCTTTTCTCGCTAATCGTCTGAACCACGATTTTAACCTTATTCATCTGGTTATCCTGAAAAAATAATTTCCTGCAAAGACGTAAAGAAATCCTCTGAGGTTCTCACTAAACTCTGTGGTTCTCTGTGGCAAAAATATTTTCCCGCAAAGAGGCAAAGTATCATTTCAAAAAAAATAATCAGGCGAGTAAGTAAAATCAGGTTAAAATCCTGGTTCAGACAACTCCTTAGTAAATCCAAAAATCATTCAATCAGAAGTTATTTTATTTATCTTATTAAGCTTAGTTATTTTTGCAATTCAATTTAATTTCAAACTTCAAAATTCCCCTTTAGGGGACAGGGGTATGGCTTTAAAAATTTATACTAAAACCGGCGACAAAGGCAAAACCAGTTTGATCGGAGGAACGAAAGTTCCTAAAAGTCATACCAGGATTGAATCCTACGGAACTGTTGACGAACTCAATTCTTTTATTGGTTTGCTGAATGATTACTTAACTGATGATAATTCAAAAAAGAATTTAAAAGAAATTCAGGATAGATTATTTACTATCGGTTCATCACTCGCCTGCGATCCGGAAAAAGAACCTGCATTAAAAATTCCCGATCTGAAAGAAACTGACGTTACATTTCTTGAAAAAGAAATTAATACAATGAATGAAGTGTTACCACCTATGAAAAATTTTATTTTGCCCGGCGGACATGTCGCTGTTTCCACCGCGCATATTTGCCGTTGTGTTTGTCGTCGCGCAGAAAGAATTTGTGTGAGTATGCAGGAGAATAATTTATTTGTAGATCCGCTCGTAATAAAATATCTCAACCGCTTAAGCGATTATCTTTTTGTTTTAGCAAGATTCACCGCGCATCAATTGAGTGTGGAAGAAATTGTGTGGAAAGCAAGGTTAATGTGATAATTAGCTAATTATTTTCCCATCTTTCATGTGCAAAATCCTGTCACTCATTTGGGCAAGTTCTTCGTTGTGTGTGACAATTAAAAATGTTTGTTGAAATTTTTCGCGAAGCTGAAAAAAAAGCTGGTGAAGATCCCGCGCATTGGCAGAATCAAGATTTCCTGTCGGCTCGTCTGCAAAAATAATATCAGGGTTATTAATGAGTGCGCGCGCAACAGCAACACGTTGTTGTTCTCCGCCGGATAAGGCATTGGGTTTATTTTCCAACCGCTCACCGACTCCTAATGT
Source organism: Puia sp. (assembly GCA_035483315.1). Taxonomy (GTDB): domain Bacteria; phylum Bacteroidota; class Bacteroidia; order Chitinophagales; family Chitinophagaceae; genus Puia. Next base: position 1,663 of record DATHPY010000043.1, read on the forward strand.
ATTGAGAAGTTGCTTTGCCTTTTCTTCCACTTCTTTTTTTCTTCTGCCCGCAAGCCAACCGGGAATGCAAACATTTTCCAGTGCGCTGAATTCCGGCAGCAAATGATGAAACTGAAAAACAAAACCAATATGTTTATTCCGAAAAGCGGCAAGTGGTTTGCCGCGCAAGTCGCTCACTTTCTTGTCCCGCAAAAAAATTTCGCCTTTATCGGGATTATCCAGGGTTCCCAAAATATGCAATAAAGTACTCTTTCCCGAGCCGGAAGGCCCGGCAATGCTCACAATTTCTCCTTTTTTGATTTCCACATCCACACCTTTCAACACCCACAATTCGCCGTAATATTTTTGTATATTCTTCGCTGTTAGCATGCAATAAAATTAAAATTAGCACGTCTTTTACAAACGTACAGGTTCGGCTTGATATATGTATTTATTATTGTTTAAAAAAATTTAAGAAATACTTTATAGCCGCATAAAACATTTGATTTGGAATTTTCGTTTTTAAAACTACTTTTGCGAAAAATTGGGTATCGGAAGTAGGGTTGAAAGTGAATGTTTCCGGGCTTATCAAAATTAAAATTACACAGATGTTTTGGACACTTGAATTAGCCAGTTATCTTGAAGACGCGCCTTGGCCAGCCACAAAAGATGAGTTGATTGATTATGCGATTCGCTCCGGCGCGCCGCTCGAAGTGGTTGAGAATTTACAGGAGCTTGACGACGAGGGAGAAATTTATGAAGGCATTGATGATATTTGGCCGGATTATCCTTCGCAGGCAGATTTCTTTTTTAATGAAGACGAATATTGACACTTCTGATTAACATGATTTAATTGATATTTAAAGGTTGCATTTGCAGCCTTTATTTTTTTATGTACCCGGCAGAGAATTTCTATTAAACATTCTTGCGTCGCACTCTTGTAGGTTAGGAATTCTATTGAACTTCAGTTTCATAAGCGGTAAGTGATTGCTGTAAGAATCAAAAAATAAAATTTACCACATAGGCACATAGCGACATAGAATTTCTATGTTTAACTCTGTGCCTATCTTTCTATGTGGTAAAAAAGTGTTGTCAGGCGTCAGACGATTTGAAACCGTCTAACGCCTGAATCTCGTTGTTGCATTTAGTAAACCTTCAGGTCAATAGTAGCACAACCGATGAACGGATTGCGACGCAACAATGATGCTATGAAAACCGATGCCGGTATCAAAATTAAAAATGTAAAAATATTTTTCGCAAAGAAACAACATTGCGCCTTTGAGTCTTTGCGAGAAAAAGATTTTATTTCTCCATTTGGTCAATCACCTCTTTCGTAACTCCGGTAAATGAAAATCCTCCGTCGTGAAAAAGATTTTGCATTGTCACCATTCTTGTAAGATCGCTGAATAATGTTACGCAATAATCCGCACATTGGTCAGAAGTTGCATTTCCCAGCGGACTCATTTTTTCGGCATAAGTAATAAAACCATCAAAACCTTTAACGCCGCTACCCGCAGTTGTGCGTGTTGGTGATTGCGAAACTGTATTTATTCTTACTTTTTTCTTCAGTGCATAATGATAACCGAAACTTCTTGTAATTCATTCCAGCAAAGTTTTTGCATCTGCCATTTCATTGTAATCAGGAAAAACTCGTTGCGCAGCAATATAAGTGAGCGCGATAACGCTTGCATATTCATTAAGTGCATCCATATCCCACGCTGTGCGCAATACGCGATGCAGGGACACTGCAGAAATATCAAGTGTTTTTTGATTGAAGCCGTAATCAATTTCTGTATAGCTTTTATTTTTCCGCATATTCACACTCATGCCGATGGAATGTAAAATGAAATCAATTCCACCTCCAAAATGTTTCATTGATTCTTCAAATAATTTTTTAAGATCGTCCATGTTTGTAACATCAGC
>DATHPY010000044.1:0-2963 GCA_035483315.1 Puia sp.
TTGCGTATGCGATAGCCTTCACCTTCTTTATTAAAAAAACGATGGAGTCTTTCTGGAGAAACGTCGGCTGCTTCATTAAGCGAGTAAAATCCTTCACGCGCAATTTCTATCGCCCCCGTATCAATATCTGTAGCAAAAATCTGAATCTTCTGAGCGCCGATAATATTCAAAGTTTGTTCAGAGCATAGCATTGCAATTGAATAAGCTTCTTCGCCGGTTGCACAACCCGCCACCCATATTCTTACTTCATCCTCTGCGGTTTTCTTTTTAATAATAGATGGCAATATTTCTGTTTCCATTACTTCAAAAACTTTCGCGTCTCTAAAAAAATTGGTGACTGAAATAAGCAAATCTTTAAGTAAAGCGCTTGTTTCTTCAGGATTTTCTTTTAAAAAAACAGCATAGCTTTCAATATCAGGAAGATTTTTTACGGTAATGCGACGTTCAATACGCCTCAATAATGTGGCGCGTTTATAATTGGAAAAATCGTGGCCGGTGACTATGCGCAACTGGCTGAAAATTTCTTTTAATAAATTTTGTTGATTATCCCGGCCTTGTTCAACTTCTTCTTTAATATAGGATATGCCAAGATTATTTTTATAATTGATTATAGCATTTGGTATATCTGCAATGAGAAGGATGGCATCAACAAAATCAGTGGAAATGGCATTGCGTGGCATTTCATTAAATTCCGCTTCGCGCGGATTTTGAACAAAAACGGCGCCGCCCATTTCTTTCACGCGCCTTAAACCCATTGAACCATTTGCGCCGGTGCCGGATAATATTACACAAATTGCATGCGAGCCCTGCGACTTAGCGAGTGTGCGAAAAAAAATATCAACCGGAGCCCGGCGGTCTTCAATTTGAAGATTGGGAGAAACAATAATAAAACCATCAGACATGGAAAGATGCTGATTGGGCGGCACAACATAAATGGTATTGACTGCAACTTTTATTTTTTCACTAACCTGTATAACCGGCAGTTTGGCAACAACACGAATAATTTCTGCGAGCTTACTATCGTGGTCGGGTGATAAATGAAGAATGACAACATAAGCCATTCCTGAATTCTGCGGAACATGTTCAAAAAAAATTTTTAGTGCCTGTATTCCCCCGGCAGATGCGCCAATACCAACAATGAAAATTTTATTTTCCGCAATCGGCTGGTTGTTAACAGAAGATTCAGTTGTGTTCATTTTTCTTAAAAATATATAACAACAATTGTTATCTAAGATACGCAGTTTATTAATTGGGGAATTACGGCGCGGTTTATTATGCATCAAAAAATCAATCAACCTTTGGATCAAAATTGTACATCATTTTGATGAATGGATTATTGATAATCTGCGAAGCATGATATTGCTGTTGTTAATTTCAGGAATTGGCTACCTTTAATATCTTGCGGAATGATGTTTTGTAATACATATGTTTGATGCTTCTCTGAATATTATGTGGTAATTAATTTTCATTTAATGATGCGGCATTAAATTTCTATGATAAAAGATAATGACGACATAGTATTAATGCGACTGTCTGAAATGTTGAACGACGCAAGCATAGACAGGGTAATGGCTATTGATGCGGAACGGAAATTAATTGCATGGAATAAAACTTCTGAAAATATTTCAGGAATAAAAAAGGAAGAGCTGATCGGCAAAAATTTGATGGATGTTTTTCCACAACTACAAGATGATGCGGAAATAATCAGTGCGATAGAAAATGCAATAAAAGGCAAAACTTCTTTTGTGCCGTCAAAACCCGGATCATTCAACAGAAACTTTTATGAAAATCATTTTATTCCGCTGAAAGATAAAGATGAAAATATTTTGGGAGTGATGAACATTATGCACGATGTATCTCACCGAATAAAAGCGGAGCGTGAGTTAGAAAGATTAAATAAAGCGTTGCAGGAAAAATATCAGCAATTAGAAACAGTGAATGCCGAACTCGCTACATTCACTTCCATTACCGGTAATGATCTTAAAGAACCAATTCAAAAATTATATACTTCCCTGGAGTTTATAATAAAAAATGACAGCGCTAATTTATCAAATGCAAGCAAAGCGAATTTGCGTCGTCTTCAAAGTTCAATTAACCGTATACATCTTTTGTTGGATGACCTGCTCAAGCTTTCCACAGTAAGTAGTTTTTCTCAAAATTTTTCTGACGTTAATCTAAATGAAGTTTTGTCCCGTGTGTTAAAAGACCTAAACGAAAAAATACTTAATAAACAAGCGCGGATCTCGTTCGAAGAATTGCCTGCGATATACGGATCGACACAAATGATTTACTATTTATTTTATAATCTCATCAGCAATTCATTGAAGTTTCAGCACGAAGAGAAAATACCGGAAATTAATATCTCATTTAAGCCTTCGTTTGAAAAAGATGAGAAAAAGTTTGTAGTAATTATTTTTTCAGACAATGGAATCGGGTTTGAACAATCTGAATCTGAAAAGATTTTTAAACTTTTTGAAAAATTGAATCCCGAAAAAAAAATATCCGGCTCGGGCATTGGACTTACTATTTGCCGCAAAATTATGGAAGCTCATGGCGGTTATATTGAAGCAGAAGGAAATCCTGACAATGGCGCAATATTTAAATGTTATTTCTCACCGGCGCACAATTAAACAAAAACGCAATTATTGTAGAATGCATATTAGTTGGTTGAAACTGAATTGATCTCATTTTTTTTAGCCCGGATGATAATGTGGAGATAAAATGTTCATTATCCATGCAAACAATAATCGTTCTTATAATTTTTAAAGATTACCTTTGTACCTTACCTTATTAAATAATTTCGACTATTTCTTCACTAAAAACAATATAATACATGAGCGAATCGTGGAATAAAAAAGAACGTCAGAAAATGAAAATTAAACAGAGACAGGATAAGGCGCAAAAAATGCAGGAAAGAAAAGAAAATGCGCAGAAGGGGAAAAGCCTTGATTCAATGCTGGCAT
>DATHPY010000045.1:0-3975 GCA_035483315.1 Puia sp.
ATTCTTCCTGTCTTATTTTTAACTCAAAATAATTTAATCTCTGGTTTCAATAATTTAATAAATCTTGTAAACCTGCTTCTGCCCGATTGTGCATGTGTTTATTTATTATTTCTTGTTTTTCATCTCGTAAAATATTCGCGGCACTTTTTTCAATCGCAAAAATTAGTGAATGAAGGTTTGTACAGAATGGATCCGCAGTTAAGAATGTTTGTTGATGAAATTTCTCATCGTTTGGGAATTAAGAAAAAAGTGGAAATTTTTTTGTCGGAAATTGCTGATAGTCCGATGACGATTGGTTTTTTGAAATACATTATTCTTATTCCATTAGCTACAATAAATAATTTGTCAACGCAACAGGTTGAGGCGGTTTTACTGCATGAGCTGGCTCACATAAAACGAAACGATTACCTGCTGAATTTAGTGATAACTGTTGTCGAAATGCTTTTCTTCTTTAATCCTTTTTGCCGGTTATTCATTAACGTTATAAGAAAGGAAAGAGAAAACAGTTGTGATGATTTAGTGCTGCAATTTAAATATGATCCTCATGCTTATGTAACTGCATTGCTGAGTCTTGAAAAATCAAGACATACTTATCATCCGACGGCAATGGCTGCAACAGGAAAAAATAATAAATTATTATTGCTACGTGTAAAAAGAATAACCGGGCAAAAAATTTCGCAGCCCCGTATAAAATCAAAATTTATTTTCTTTTTTTTATTTTCAATCATCGCAGGATGCATGTTTCAATTGCAATTTAAAATGTTGCCGACAGCATTTCATGCAACTGTTTCTAAAACAAATGATAAAGAAAACCTTTCCAGCAACGAAATACAAAATATCGTTTACACCTCTTCTCCATTGATTGAAAAAGACAGGCACTATAAAATTTTAGCAACAAAAAAGAAAGAAGATGAATCAATGAATGAAGGTGCTGATAATTCAGAAGACCAAAATACAGTTGCTGTAAATTCGGATCAAACAGATGAGCAGTCAAATAATGAAAATGTTATTGCAGCCAATCAATCTGAAACAATGGATTTTTCAATTCAAACGCCAAAGATTGCCCAAGCACCTGTGGAAAATTCGGATCAATCCGATTATCCATATGTTCCTCAATCAAGCTTTAGTTATGAAATAGTTCCTGACAGTTCATCACCGCAGGAAACTATTTTATCTGCAGAAGAGTTAGACGCCAACCAGGCGCTGCAAAAAAGTTTAAAAGCTCTTGAAGCAATAGACTGGAAGAAAATTGAAAAAGAAATGGGTAACGAAAATGACATTGCGGTTAATATCAGAAAATTAAAAACCGAGCTTCGCAAATCTTTAGTTACACTTAACTGGAAAAAAATAAATAAAGATGCGGAAGCTACTGCTGATGCCGATATTGATGCAAACAGAATTAACAGTGATATCCAGATGCAATTGGAAGCGCTTGAAAATTTAAAGACCAAAGATCAGTTACAGGCAAAAAAGCTCGAAGAACAAATACTGCGGAATAAAATAAAGCTTCAGCAAAATTATCTTCAAAAGCAACAACAAATGTTGAAGAAAATCACTGTTTCAAAAAGAAAGAAAGTAGTTTATATTTAAGAAGAGGCTGGAATACCTAGTTGGAGAAATCATCAACTACATAAAAGGAGAAAGCACCAAGTCTGTTTTTCATATTTCCGTCTGATTGCTCAAACTTCCATATTCTTACTAACCCGATGCTTTCAGATTGAGTTACTAAATCTTTTTACGGACCTCGCTTCTCAATTTTTGTACACTAAAGATAAGATTATCAGATAGCGGGATCCAAATTTTTTATGTCTTTGTTATGCACGTGTTTTGCACTTTGTTATCCACATGATTTTTGGAACTAAAATTTTGGCTTCGGCTCTTTTTCAACAATTTCCCAAAACTCTTTAACGCGGGATACCCATGTATTTTGTCGTGCAACTTTCATGCGGCTATCAATTCTTTCCTGGTTATTTTCCGCGATGGCTTTATCAATCAGTGTAAGAAATTCATCATCATTTTCTGCAACGTAAATAACATCTTTGAAGGAGTAGATGTCTTCAGAAAAATGTGTTGCTATGATCGGTTTCCCTGCAGCGAGGTATTCATTCACCTTTAAAGGATAAATGCTTTTTGTTAATGTATTTTTTTTGAATGGCACAATTACACAATCGAAGTATTGCAAAAAAGCAGGAAGCTCTTCAACTTTTTTGGGTCCGACAAAAACTACATTTTCCATACGGTCTAAACCAGCTTCGATATGTTCTTTTCCATAAACAGGTCCTACAAAAAATAACATTTTATCCTTGTGATAAGTAGCGATTTTTTTTATAAGTTCAAAGTCAGACCTGTATTCCACACTGCCGACATAACCGATTATTTTTTTATTAATTTTTTTTAGTTCTTCGGGTTTCTCTAATTTTTGTGTTGCCGCTTTTTCAAAAATATCAATGTCAGCGCCATTCGGATGAAAATAAACATTTGGCGAAAAAGGTTTTTTTAACCTGGTTAATTCACGTGAAGTGCATAATGTGTAATCGCTGTGCCTGATAACTTCTTCTTCTAATCTTTCTCCGTGCCGCTTGGAATATTTTACCTGCGATATATCATCCATGGATTGATATATTGTGCGCAGTGGTTTTATGTCCGGCGGCAATTCCTGTATAAAATATGGATCGAAAAAATTAATGTAGATGAAATCTTTTACTTCATAATCTTTAATAAGTCTACGGATAACTTTTAGTACGATATTTTTATTAATGCTGCGAAATTGATCGTATATAAATCCTGACGGAAGAAAATTGATCGGGATAGTAACACCGGTCGTTACAATGGTAATATTTGGCGGCAACGACGGCGGATTACTGTAAATATTTTTGCTGTGTAATAAAGCTGTTTTGCGTGTTTGAACAAATGAAGTATCCCGGTAAGTAAAAAAATCTTTCCACGAAAAAGGATGCTCAACATAAAATACCCTGTTCGTCTTTGCGAATTCTTTTACAAGCCATAAGGAAGGGGAAGCTATTTCGGAGTCCCACCTGGACAATGCAATACATATAATGTCGCAGTCTCTTCTCATTCAGGACAAATTACGCATTTTATACAAAATTACAGAATAACCGTTAAGGGCACACTTATTGAATTTTGATTTTTGCGGCCACGTAGTTACTGCAACATTAACCTTTTTCCAAATTATTTATTGTTAAGTGTTTAAAAACGGTTTTCTTTTTGATAAATTTCATAAAATCGAAGTTTCCGATTTTCGTTTATATTTGCTCGTTATGACACAGGAACAAATTAAAAGTATAAGGGAACGCGTTACCGTTCTAAGGAGGTTTCTTTGACGTTGAGAATCGTCAATTCAAAATTAATGAAGAAAAGCAGCTCTCGCTAAGCCCCGGTTTTTGGAATGATAATAAACGGGCTACAGAAATTCTCAAAAACATTAAGCTTAACGAATACTGGATAAAATTATACGATGCCGTGCAGTCAAGCGTAGATGATTTTATTGTATTATTTGATTTTTGGAAAGCCGGCGAAGGAACTGAAGAAGAAACAAAAGCTGCTTATACCAAGGCATTAAATTTAATTGAAGAAGTTGAATTCAAAAGCACTCTGAATCAACCAGAAGACGAATTACCAGCCGTCATGCAAATCAATAGTGGTGCTGGTGGAACGGAAAGTCAGGATTGGGCGGAAATGCTGATGCGTATGTATCGCATGTATGGAGAAAAACAAGGTTGGAGCGTTAGTGAACTTGATATGCAGTATGGCGAAAGCGCCGGCATTAAAAGCGTGACCATTCAATTTGAAGGCTCGTTTGCTTATGGCTTTTTAAAAGCGGAAAGCGGCGTTCATCGCCTTGTCCGCATTTCGCCATTTGACAGTAATGCCCGCCGGCATACTTCTTTCGCCAGCGTATACGTATACCCGTTAGTAGATGATTCTATTGAAATTGAAGTAAATCCCGCCGATATA
>DATHPY010000046.1:0-10213 GCA_035483315.1 Puia sp.
AAAATATCTATTAAATAAATGTCCACATATGCGACTTGAAAGCTTTGTGATAAATGTAAAATCAGGATTAAGAGTGGGAGACGAGGATACATTTTATTTCGTTCCGTCAATAAAGATCACTCGCGTTATTTAAAAAATGCTTAAAAAGGGGAAAGATTTGGAAAAATAGTAATTCTTAAAATTTCGTAAATATAAATTTATTTCGATTTTCACAGATCTATGTGATTGATTTTTTATACTGCTTAAGTAATGAAAAAATTGATTTATGTAAATTCCCACTGCTGCCAGCTTCATTTAGCTCCAATAAATAAATTGGCTTGTTTGTTTGTTCTTCAACAGCCCCTGTCTCTCTCATGCCTAAAAGCTGGCATAATCTTTCGCCTTTCTTTGTCCATCCAACAGCAGCTAATCTTCTAACTTTTATTCCTTTCTCAATAAATAATTTACTCAACTTATCAATAATAGAATTGAACAATTTCTCGAATCCCAAGTCTCTAAGACCTAAATGCATTGTTTGAAAATTTGGGTTCAAAGCAATCGACATTATGTATAGATCAATTTCTGAGTTGCATTCTTCATAAGTTAAAATATTCGTGGGTTCGATTTCATTATCATGAATTTTACCCTCTAATAATTTTTCAAATATTTTCTTTTCAAGAGGCATTGCATTTATATAGCCTATTATTCGTTGATGCTTGCTATCTGTTGCCAGGAAGGAATAAATTGATCGATTTATTTCGATCCACTGTTCGGCTAATCCATCTGGAATCGCAAATTCCTTCCAATTGACTTCATTTCCAAAACTGTCATCATCAATCCTTAAAGTTTGATTAAAGAATTTTGTAAATTGATCCAAAGATTCTATGTCTTCCCCGTTTATAATATGAAAATTTGGGGGCTCTTTTAAAAGGAAAGGAATCCAATATTTGTTTATATGGCCTCCTTCGAAAAAACTGCTATGATCGAAATATTCAAATTCTTCTTGATTAAAAAAACTCGCAGACCTCAAAAAACCCTTCCGTCCCGACCGACACTTTCGATTTAAGCTAAGTAGCCATCCCCATCTTACAATTTTATCGGACGAGCTAAATTCATTTCTAACAAAATGAACCTGATTCCTTTTGAACAATAAGTCCCAATTAAAATCTTCATGAACTATAGAACCGCACAGAATTATTTTGTCAAATCGAATGTCAGGATACTTCATCATTGCCTTGCATAAAATGAAAGAACCTAAGCTATGTGCGATAACTGACGGTCTCCTGAGTGGATTTCTTGTGTCAATCTTGTAATCTCTATTTTGTAACAGTAAACAATAATCATGATAAAAATTCTTTACTAGCATTTTCCTAAAGCCAGGGTTTAAACAACTTAGAAACTGGTATCCATAATCAAAAGATTTACCTGGTATTTTTTTTGTTGTCAGGATATCTGCTAATTTGGTTTGCCATTTTCCGTGTGATTTAAATCCATGAATGGAACTGACTACAACCGGCGAATATTTTTTCATAGAAAAAATTGAACTTATTAGAAAAAATCTACAATTAGCGCTTTAAATAAAAATCTCAGTCGTTACGGATAGAAATTTTTGATGTCCTATTATCCTTTTAAATGATTAATAAGCACTCTTGCGATTAAAGTAACAATCTTCACAAAGCTCAACATAAATCGTTTACTTGAAAATTCAGTTAGTTATTAGACTCATATTTATCTTTTCTTTCAAAGAAAGGGCACTTTGTTCAGCGATTTTTTTCTTTACTTTTTCGAAGTCAGTTTTGGAATAAATGCGATCAAGAACAGCTTCCTTGAAAGTGGAATCTGATATTGAACCATAATAGGTCAGGGCTTCACTCCCTATTTTATCAACTCTGCGACTATTGATCAACTCAACAAATAATTCCGACGGTTGTATCAAAGCAAAACTATCCTTGACAATTTTATAAGAATCATTGAGATTTAACGATTTTCCGTATGTCGAATAGAAAGAGATCATTGATTGATTGGACCTTTGATTTGAGTCGTTGTTCTTATAAAGATCTACCAACTTTCCGTATATGAAAGCTGAGGACTTATAGTCGCCGCGCGCATATAATTTAGTTGCTAATGTATTAAGCCTTGCTATATCCTCTTTTCTTGGCAACCATATTGTATCAGGGTTCTTTAAAAAATTACAAAAATTCTCGTAACGATAATATACATCGGCATTTTGAGGTTCAACACGTATTTTGCAGCCGTTTTCACAACTTGTCAAAATCATTTTCCCGTCTGCGGCAACGGGGCCTAACACTACCATTCCGACGCCTGTATTTTTAATTAAGGTAATCACTGAAGGAACTGGATGGCGATCTGCATTCATTACCATAATCGTTTTTTGGCCTCTTAAAAATTCTACGGCAAAAATTATTAAAGTGAAAAAGAATGTTTGCAATTTGTGCATTGCTTATGATTTAGGGATAAATATGATTAGAGTTATACTTGATAAAATTATCAATGAAAGAATAATCAGGTTTTCGTTATTAATGAGAAACGTCGAAAGACCAGGTGGTGAAAGATAAAGAACACTGTCTTTGATAGAATATCGAATACTAGGATATTCCTTTTTTAACGTATAATATCTCAACTCAAAGTTTTGCTCTGGTTGAAAACCCAAAATCATTAAGGAAATTGTTCCGTTTTCGTGATCGAAATTGAGTGTAGGATTAGAATTACTAATTGCCATTTTATTCCCCGAAATAAAAGTGGGTTGTGAAAATAACGTTAAGGGCTGGATCAACAAGTGTAAACTATCGAATCTTTTATTGGTCGTAATATTTGAAAATCTAATTGTCGTAAAAGTGGAGTCCCCAGATATGCTTTTTTGTTGTATCGAATATTCAACGACAGGCGTCTCAAGCAAACGATCGACTGCGTGTTGGAGAGACCAAGTAAGTAATCCAGCTATTACTACGATTACATAAGGTAAATCATCCTTTTTCAGTTTTAGCAAACTCATAAGAATTTGAGAAGTTATTAAAGTATATTATTTATCAACGCAAGAAAAACCAACTCTTCACTGTCAGATAGGTTTCAGAAGATTTTTTGCGGTCGGTCGATAATCAATTGACAATTATTGAATGAATTCTATATTCTTCGTTTAGTGGTTACAGTTAGTTGGGTCAATGATTGATTTTTTCAAGTATTTATTCTGCAAAAATAAATTTACAGAGAAAAAAGAATTAAAAATCATTTGACGAAAGACACTATTGAAATAATTTTGCCTTATATAGGTTTACACTTATTTTAATATACTCGCATTAAAATCAAATAAATTATTTGTAGTAACTCTCGACCAATATTGAGAATCTTGGACCCGGAATCACAGGTATTTGAATATGTGTAATAAATAATAAAGTGCTTGTCGAATGTCCGCCAATAGTTAATAAAGTAACCATATATTTCATTATTTGACTCATCCAATAATATACAAATAATTAAAGTTTATATCAAAATTTTTCAAAGAAAGTCAAACGGAATAGAATCGTGAAGTCAATCTGTGCGTGCCCTTTAAGAAAGGTGAAATATTATATTTAAATTTTTAATTCGTTTTCAAGTACGCAAATACCATGATTAATTCAAATACTGGGAACAAAACTGTTTCAGATCGGAATAAACTGAGACTGAGAAAATCATTCTATCTTCACTATTTAAACACATTTGTTTGTTGAGGAGAAAATTTTTTGACTTTGAGATTAAAGACAATTATCCCAATAACTTAATTTTGATTTTTATAGATTATGAAATTATCTAAACATGACATAGGAGGGGAATTGATTTCTATTTTGACAAAAGGCATGTACGCGGACCCTAAGGATGCCTTAAGGGAGTACATTCAGAATGGGATTGACGCAAATGCAAAGAAAATTTCGATCAAAGTCAGACCAGACAATATAGTTGTTAGTGATGATGGGAAAGGCATGGACAAAATCATAATGCGTCGATCAATCCGCATTGGAATTTCAGATAAAAATCCGAGCAAAAATGTAGGATTTATGGGGATTGGAATTTATAGTTCATTCCACCTTTGTGATGAGCTAACAATTTATTCAAAAGTGAAAAACGCTTTACCTAACAAATTAACCTTTAGATTTAAAGAGATGAGAGATCATCTCGACGAACAAAAAAATATTCGAATTGTTGGCCGATCAAAAATTCAACAACAAATCGATTTACAATCTTTACTGGAAAAAAATATCGACTTCATTTCGCTGGCTAATGATTCTTTTCCGAATGAAGGTACGAGAATTGAAATGTCAGGGATTGAACCAAATTTTTTCAAGTCACTTTCAAAGTTTGATGAAATCGGAGACTATTTGGAGAGCGTAGTTCCATTGCCATTTTCTGAAGACTTTACACCTGGTTTAGAAATACAAGACCACATAAACCTAATATGTAAAAAGCATAAAACTTCATTCAAAGTAATCGATCTTTTTTTAAATCTGAATGGGGCCGATATTCAGCTGTTTAGGCCATATAAAGACGCTGATTTTGTGAGTCCTAAATCCAAAGGATCCCCGCTTCCACCTCAATTTTATGAGATGAAATCGAGCGAAGGATTTTTAGGAATTGCTTGGGCGTGTTTGAACAGTCAAAGAGACACAATACCTAATGACAAAGTGCGAGGTTTCATAATTAAAAAACAAGGTTTTTCTATTGGTAAACGTAGCGATTTAATTCCTCACTTCGGCAGAACTACATATTTTAATAGAGCTGTCGGCGAATTCTTAGTCTTACACCCAAAACTTCTCCCAAACGCGCCGAGATCTGATTTTGAATATTCAAGTTTGCGAACTTCTTTTTATGGTGAATTAAAGGTCATTGCAAAGAAATTTTCAGAATATGCTGATGGTTACCAGGAATATGAAAAAGCCGAAAACGATTTAGTTGATGCGGCTGAAAAATTTAATGAAATGAGCGCACAATTGGATTTTTTTGAAACCAACAGTGACAAATTGTTAGAATATTTTGGTTACTTAACGAATACAATCAGTTCGCTTGATAAAAAACTAAAAAGTAATAGATTTCGGAAAGAAAAAGAAAAGCAAGCGCAGACGATAATTAATAAAATGAATGCTCTTCGGAACGAGATAAAATCGCTAATTGATAATAAGAAAAATAAAAAAAAATCGTCCAAAAAATCATCCACGAAATCAGCTCGTAAATTCGTTAACACTGAATCCCCTAGATCAAATGAACCTGTTCCAGAAGAACTAACTGACATTATTTATTCGCTTGGATTCGAATTATCTGATGATTTAAGTGAAATTGTCCGGCTTATTGATGAAAAATTCATCAAATCGAATTCATCCTCAAAAGACGATTATCAAGAAAAATTGATTGATTTAAGGAATGATATTGAAAATCTTTTCGAAGAAGAATAATTAATATGGCACACAACCTTGGCGACCAATTTATGTATAGCGAGCATAAAAGAAAGCCAGTAATAAGGACTCAATGGTGCTTGCCTTTGATTAAGGAGTTGTCCAATAAATTGCAGCGCAAATTGAATTATATCGGTTTACCGGGAATTGATGCGTTGGATATAAAATCATGGATAGAAAGTCTTGATAATGTTATTGCTTTTCAATGTTCTGAATATAAAGCAGGCCGCGTCAAAAAAACAATTGATGTTAGAATTCTAGATGACTATTTCAATGACATGGAACGAAAAAGCAAATTAAAATCTGGGATAGTATATGAAGGTTTTGTCGAAGACATTGTAATGGGGAGACCAAGTGATCGTGGCGAAATATTTGATCAAGTTGATTTTATGAATCTATACAATTTAGATTTTTGCAATAGCCTGACCACTCCAAGAAATATACATGATGAAAGAGGGAAGTTAATTTCCTATCACAAATTGGAAGTAATAAACGAATTATTGAACTATCAGAATATTGCGTTTGAGAAAAATAAAAGTTGTGCAAAATTCATCATGTTTCTGACAATTAATGCCAATTCTTTTAATGCTGATACTTCTTTGATAAAGGAAAAAGAATATTCAGATTATTTTAAAAAAATAAAAAAAATAAATCATAAGGAAGTCGTTGCAGTTCGAAACTTGAAAGCTTATTGTCATTACAATCTTTCTAAAATTTTTAAAGAAAATGGATTTCTTGCGGATTTTTTTCCTCCTATATTTTATTTTGGATCTTCTTATCCGAATCAGCACAGAGGCGGTCGAGCGGAATTTCACAGAATGATGACTTTTACAATTTTAGGAACTAAAATTAAGAATCAGGATGAGTTGATTAGCCAAAATGTTGCAGAATTTTTGAGCGAAGCATTTTTATTTGCCAATGATCAAAAATTAAAATGCTTCAAAGATAAGTTCATTGACGAAAATGAATTCTCCTCTGTGCCAGATGTCTTATTGAAGCGAACCTCTACGTATAAAAAATATTGGTCGTAAGAAGTTAAGCAAATATCTTATTTCTTTTTTGGGAGTCGAAATCGTGAGTCAAAGTTAAGTTTATGAAAAGATCTTTTTTTATTAACCGATTATATTTGTTTCTTAGTTTCCTAACTTCCGCATAAGCGACGATTTTTTCCTCTTTGAGATAGAAATAGTGACTCAATAATCGCAAGATTCTAGGAGAAAAAGGCAAATTTTGTATTTCCGAAAAATTGTTTTCTTTTATAAATTCTTTAGCTTGAATCTTTTCAAAATCATCTAAATCATCAAAGTCATTTCTCCACTGATCTGTTAAGCCTTTTTTTTGAAAATATATCCTGTTGATAATATAATTTTCTGGCATCCATAGGAGTTCGAAAAAATCATCTGGTGATTTGCCAAAGGCCATATTGAAAAACTCATATCCAGGAGCTACTATTCCTTTTGTAGCGTTCAGAATTGATTGAATAGCTCGGATGAATTTTTTATTCCAATGAGTTCCAATAAATCTTCTATGCTTTGCTTCTTCACCAAATAGAGGGATATATTTCATCGGAAAACTGAAAATTTGTATGTTAAGTTTTTTGCCTAATTCAACATTAATTCTTAGCCTCTCATAAAATTCTTCAGGTTTATCGTGAAAGTTATAAAGAATGTAATTTGAAAGATTTTTGATTCCATATTTACATGCTAATTCTACCGCATTGATGTAAACCTTTTTTATTCCAATGTGGTCAAATGCAATTCTTAAAGGGCGGATAGGGATTTCACTCATCAATTTCATATTTTCTTCAGTCACGTATCTCGCATCAGTTCCTTGATTGAAGTCGACGTATCGAAGCAAATTTGTTTTTGGTCTATTCAATTCGTAAATATTTGTTAGCTGTTTGCTGGCCTTTAATAAATCCTCTTTTTTTATTTTTGAATTGTCGTTGAGATTATATTTATTCAGGATTTTATCATATTCGAGCAGAGTTACATCGTCCAATCTGCTCGTTAGTCCAGAGATTAATTCTTGAGCTTTTCTGACGAACCCCTTATCATTAAATCCATCTTTAAGATTTTTAATTACAATTTCAAGTTGATTGGGTTCATTAAAAATTGCACCTTGCCTAAAGCCCATACTTTTAATTTCCTGAATTATTTCCGGGAATTTAGGAGATGCCAGTACATTATTATCCATCAGCAATAAGTTTCTCTTTTCTCCAAACCTATTATTTACAGCTTCAAACTTATCAAGAGAATCAATTTTTTCTTTATATGCTGGTTCTAATTTTGGAACGGAGCAAAATGCACATTTCCTTGTGCATCCTTTTGTCATATAGGTAAAGTAGGCGTTTTGCGCAGGGTATTTATAGTTTATTTCATCTAAGATTGAGTAGTCCAAAGGTAATTCGTCAACGATTAATTTATTTCCTTGATCCAACATACCTGGTTTGTCAAGTAATCCAGAGAAAGGCAAAATTCCTGTTTCTTTATAAATTTCATCTTTTAACAAGGAAGCCATTACGCCCCCTATGAATATTTTATTATTATCTGCAAATTTTTTTACCGTTTCGATTGTCTTAATTGTTATGTCCCAATAAAAAGTGAAGAGAGTCGTCACGTAAATTCTATCCCAATTATTTCTCGGGATATTTTTTGATTGAAATTTTAGAATTGTTTCGATTTTATTTGCTTTATTTATGCTACATTTTTCAATGAGAAAATTTAGATACTTTTTTTGTCGCGTTTGCAAATAGCCGTCAATGATATCTTTTTTATTTTCCCAGTTTATCCTTTTATCAACTTTATGTAAGCTCTTTACACATTTTTTATATTTTAACTCATTAATCAAGTCTTTTAATTCGCCCTTAAAAAATTCCACTTTATCATTTTGCATTTTATGATATGTGGACAATTTCATCAACCCTATTGGAGGATATTTATTTTTATAGTTTGGTTCAATTAATAGTATTTTTTTTGCCATAAAATAAATAGGTGTAACAATTTATGTACAAACGTACGAAACAGCTGCTTATTATACGGTACTGATTTACACTTATTTGTAGTCTATTACTTATTCAAATAAATAGATAACGAATGCGTTATTTGTTTGAGACTAGTTTCATTCCATTTTAAAATCGATACAAGTATTCGCTATGGATACAAATGCTTCAGAAAATACTTCCTCATTTGAAGGATTTCTTTTAAAAGAGTACGAGAACATTGCGAATGCGCATTTCGAATCTCAAAAACAGCTTGCGCTTTTTTTTCGATACTACATGTTGTTTTTCTCAGTACCCTTCCTTTTGCTTTCTTTGTTTGAAAAAAGAAGCTCTGTACTTTTTATCGATTACACAGTGTTCAATTATATATTGATTGTTCTTGCCATAATAGGCTTATTTTTTTATTGGTTTGCAATTAGCCTGAAATATGAAGCGATTCTTTACGCAAGAACAGTCAACGGGATTCGAAATTATTTTTACAATAAGTTAAATGATCCAAAATTTGAAAAAGTGATACGAGCGTTGCCAAAGGACACAACGATACCTCGATATAAAAGTCTTTGGAATCCTCTTATGATAATTATAATTTTAATGAATACTGCATATTTAATTTTGCCATTCAAAAATTTGAAACTTTTTGATTGTTGTTTTGCAATACCAATGCTCATTGTTTTCGTCGCAGCTCACGTGACTTTAAATCTTTTTGTAACTAAAATTCAAAAGCGCACCTATTCGTTTTAAACTCGAATTTGCATGTCCATTAATTAATTTCAAGTATTGACAATTTTTATTTTTTAATAATCAAATGTTCCATCTCTGGGGTGTTTAATATCATTTCAGTGACCGAATCTATAATTTCTGAAATGTCTTTTTTCACCTGCAAAAAATTTTCATCTATATCGTATTGTGAAACATTTCTAATTTTAGGAAGCTTCTTAAATTCATCCGCTTCTTTTTTCAGCGCTACATGGTCATTTATAACTTCAGCCGAAAATGTTTTTAATTTTATTTTCTCAGTTGGATCATCGGCAACAACTCCAACAAATTCTCCCGATGATAAAGATGCGATTTTGGCAGAAGGCATTGCGTTATCAAGTTGTTTTGATTTGGTAATCGACGTATCACTACTATTAAGTGAAAGACTTTCCCGATCCTGCATAATTTTCCCAATTCGTTCTGATAAATGTTTCGCTGTTTCCCCTGTTACTTGAGTTTCAATAATGAGTGGCATGAAACCTTCAGAGCGGAGTTTCGCGTAACCATTTGAATCTAATTTTTGCAAGAGCTTGCAAAATATTTTTGTTGCGTGCTGATTTAAACTTTTCATATATGTTGCCCAGCTTTTATTTTTATTCCGCAGGCGGCATCTGCTGCGGTTGAATAAATAAAATAAAAAAAGTTTCAGCGAACTAAGCCCGCTGAAACTTCCTCGAAATTAAAATGGTAAATCATCAATTGGTTCTGTAACTGATGCCGCATCTGGAATCAAAGTTTTTTTCTTGTTTCTTTTTTCTGTCACCTCTGTTGAAACGGGCGTAGCTTCCTGTTCTTTTTTTGCCGGGATACCATGCAACTTGATATTGTTCACGTGAAAATTCAGGGATGCTTTTGGTTCGCCTTCCAAATCATTATAAGCGCTCACGCTGATGCGGCCAACAAGCTCAACGAGTGTGCCTTTTTTCAAATGTTCGGCGATGCCGGTACTAATCCAGTACGAGCAGTTAACAAAGGTCACCACTTTTTTTACCTGTTCAATTCCTTTTTGCCGATAACTGTCATTGATGGCAATTGAAAA
>DATHPY010000047.1:0-3568 GCA_035483315.1 Puia sp.
ATAATGATCAGCGGATCGCCGTTACCGAAAGCAACCACCCACAATTTTGCACCATTGACGGTATAATATTTTCCATCTTTTTCACTGTCGGGAAATGTTTGTGCATTGACAAAAAAGAAAAATGAAAAAGTAAAAATTAAAAAAGATATTCGTTTCATGATGATTGATTGAAAAGCTGAAGAGGATTTTTATAATTTTGGTTGATAACAAATGTAATATTCAGATTGCAAATAAAATTACCGCACAAACTAATTGAATCGTTAGAAAAAATAAAAGGCTTCGATAAAGAAGCGTTTGAAAAAGTGCATGCATCGGTTGAGCAAATAACTTCTATAAGATTTAATCCATCCAAATTATCAATTATCAATTATCAATTATCAATTGATTCACCTGTTCCCTGGTCATCCCAAGGTTATTATCTCAATAAACGCCCATCATTCACACTCGATCCATTATTTCATGCAGGAACATATTATGTGCAGGAAGCAAGCAGTATGTTTTTGGAAGAGGTGTTGAAACAAACTGCTGACTTGACAAAACCTTTACGCGTTCTCGATCTCTGCGCTGCGCCGGGCGGGAAATCTACATTGATACAAGCACTCATCAATTCAAATAGTTTATTGGTCAGTAATGAAGTCATCAAATCAAGAGTAAATATTCTTTCAGAAAATATTATTAAATGGGGTTCAGATAATGTAATTGTGACAAATAACGATCCAAAAGATTTTTCAAGGGTTGAAAACTATTTTGACGTTATTGTGATAGACGCGCCGTGCAGCGGAAGTGGGTTATTCAGGAAAGAACCGGATGCCATTAATGAATGGAGCGAAGAAAACGTAAACCTCTGTAACCAGCGACAGCAAAGGATCATAGCCGATATGATGCCGGCTTTAAAACAAAATGGCGTTTTAATTTATTCAACCTGTTCTTATTCAAAAGAAGAAGATGAAGATATTTTGGATTGGATGATGGAAAAGTTTGCGTTGAATAGCACCCCGCTTAAACGGGATGAAAATTGGAATATTGTTGAAACTATTTCTGAGAAAACTAACGGTTATGGATATCGCTTTTATCCCGATAAATTAAAAGGTGAAGGTTTTTTTATTTCAGCAATACATAAAAAAGATGGAAGTGATTTTTATTTTCCGAAAACGAAAAAAAATAATTATGAAAGACTAATTAAAAATGAAGAAGTGATGGTAAGAAAATGGATCACCGATGATGCTGATGTTATATTTTTTAAAAAGAACGAGCTTGTATATGCGCTTCCATCAAATCAGCAGGATGATTTTACTTTCCTGCAATCATCATTATACATTAAAAAAGCCGGCGTGCTTTTAGGGAAAATTGCTCATGGTGAATTAATTCCAGAACATGAATTGGCACTGAGTAATATTATTAATGATGATATTCAATCCATCAATTTTACAAAAGAGCAGGCGCTTAATTATTTAAGAAAAGAAGAAATTAAAATTGAAACAAAACTAAGAGGCTGGTGTATTGTAAAATATGAAAACCAAAATTTGGGCTGGATAAAAATATTACAGAGTCGTATCAACAATTATTATCCTTCGGAATGCAGAGTTCGGATGTGAAGTCTGAAGTCCGATCTCAAACTTCGGACTTCAGACTTCTGACTTCGAACTTCCTACTCCAGACCTTATACTTTTTTTAATATTTCCTTTGCACGATATTTGTGCATCTTTGCGTTGTGTTTAAAATGGATTTTTCATGAAAAAACTGACCACCCTTTTATTAACTATTTGCTGCTTTTTGCAGATCTGTTTTTCGCAGGTTTTATTTGTACAAGGAGAAAAAGGCAATTTATATGTAACTCATAAAGTTGTGCCGAAAGAAAACTGGTACAGTGTTGGGCGATTGTATAATATCAGCCCAAAAGAAATTGCGCCATTCAATAATTCTTCTCTCAGCACGCCGCTAAGTATTGGCTTGCAATTAAAAATTCCGCTGACAGAAATAAATTTTTCGCAGACAGGAGAAAAAGAAGCTGATGAAAGTTTGGTTCCGGTTTATCATACTTTTCAACCGAATGAAAGTTTGAGTAAGATCAGCGCCAGCTACAATGCAGTACCAGTAAGCAGTTTGGAAACATGGAATAATATCAAAAAAGAAAATGCAAAGGCCGGAGCGCGATTAATTATCGGCTACCTCAAAGTAAAAACTTCACTTTCTGCGTTGGCAACAAATGCAAAAAATGTTTCGCCGGTTGCAATGAATAAAGAACTGGTGACCGATGAAATTGTTGCCCCGGTAAAAGAAAATAAAAAAGTTTCTTCTCCACCTGAAAAAAAGCAGCCTGTTTCGCAAGTTGATAATACACCGACCATAACTGAAAATAAAATACAGGCGCGAAGTACAACACCTGCTAATCATAATGGAAGCGGCGGTTTTTTTATTGGTGAATATAATGAAGGATCAAAATCAACAACCGGAACTGCGGGAACTTTTAAAAGCACCAGTGGCTGGCAGGATGGAAAATATTACGCGCTGATGAATAATGTGCAGGTTGGAACAATTGTAAAAGTGATCGCTCCGGCAACGCAAAAAAGCGTATATGCAAAGGTGTTAGGTCAATTGCCGGATATGAAAGAAAGTGATGGACTGACAATACGAATCAGCAATGCTGCTGCCAGTGAACTCGGCGAGCCGGAAGGAAAATTTAGTGTCCAGGTAAGATATTGATGATTTGTAGTGTAGAGTTTGTAGTTTTACACAGGAAATTCGTTTACACTAATACTTACTCAATGAAAGAAATTACAAAAAGAAGATTTGTTTTGATAATAATATTATCAGGCTTCTGTTTTGCAAATTCCTTCGCACAAAAAACAGAGACAAGTATATCTTTCAACTCAGGTTTATTTTCATTTTCAGGACAGTCTGCAGAAGGCGCCACATTTGTAAATTATAATTCCACAACAAAATCCGGGTACACAAATAATTCTTATGGCTCAAGAAACGCTTTATGCTACGGCTTTTCGTTACAGCGCAATCACATTGCAAGCTGGAATTTTATTTTAGGATTTGATCTTGGTTATGAAATATTACGGAGTAAAATATTAATTGATGAGATCTCCGATTATAATGGCAACACAAATACTAACTACCCGGCTACAGGAAAAGCTTTTTTAAATTTCTCTTACGTGAATTTTTTTCCGCACATCGGCTATCGAATCAAAGCAAAAAATATTTCATTTGATATTACCGGCGGATTTGAACTGGCGCTCAAATTAAAAAGCTGGGAAAACGGAAACGTAAAAACTTCAGACGGAAGCGAGGTTATAACAACTAATAATGCACATTCAAATCTATTTGACTTCAGAAGAAGAATTCAGGTCGCTGTCAATTGCAAGAGAATAAGTCCTTATATCGGTTTCTCCACCGGATTGGTGAATTACTCAAATAGTACCGGCGGAGCAAATGATGCTTTCGCAAGAATGATAAGAGTTGGAATAGCATATAAACTTTAATAGTTTGTGGTTTCGAGTTTGTAGTTTGAAGTTGTTTTAAATCCCAGGTTTTATTATTAATTATAAATTCGAAAATTACA
>DATHPY010000048.1:0-2975 GCA_035483315.1 Puia sp.
CTGCGCGGCAAAGTTATCAGCTTCGAAAAATTTAAATCAATTGCAGAAAAAGGTTTTGGTTTTTGTGATGTTGTTTTTGGCTGGGATGCAAATGATGTGGCGTATGATAACGCGCAAATTACCGGCTGGCACACCGGTTATCCGGATGCAACCGCGGTGGTTGATATCAATACTTTCCGGCAAATTCCTTGGGAAAATGATCTTCCGTTTTTTCTTGCGGATTTCAGTAACGCAAAAGGAAAAGATCTGATCGCTTGTCCGCGCAGCTTGCTCAAAAAAATTGCGCAGCAGGCAAAAGACGCCGGCTATATTGCTTTCTTCTCGCAGGAGTTTGAGTGGTTTAATTTTATTGATAACAGCGATGAATTATACGCCAATAAATTTAACGGACTAAAACCAATGACGAATGGGATGTTCGGTTATTCCATTTTACGTGCGTCGCAAAAAAGTGAATTCTTTCATGCTCTTTTTGATTCTTTGAAAAAATTCAATGTGCCGCTCGAAGGCATTCATACGGAAACCGGTCCGGGCGTTTATGAAGCGGCAATTTTATATTCAGAAATTTTGGAAGCCGCGGACAGAGCTATTCTTTTTAAAAGTAGCGTTAAAGAAATTGCGCATCGCCATGGATTGATAGCAACTTTTATGGCGAAGTGGAATGAAAATTTACCGGGTTGCAGCGGGCATGTTCATCAGAGTTTATGGTCGGCAGATGGAAAGCAAAATTTGTTTTTCGATAAAAAAGCAAAAACAAATATGAGTGCGTTACTCGAAAATTATATCGCTGGTCAGTTGCATTGTCTTCCGTATATTTTGCCGATGTATGCACCAACTATTAATAGTTACAAACGATTGGTCGAAGGTGCATGGGCGCCGACGACATTGACCTGGGCAATTGATAACCGCACAACCGCATTGCGTGTGTTGCCCGCTGGTGCCGCATCTGCGCGTTTGGAGACAAGGGTTGTCGGCTCGGATTCCAATCCTTATCTCGCGATGGCGGCTTGTCTTGCATCCGGTTTGTATGGCATAAAAAATAAATTGAAATTGAAAATACCTGCAACTACCGGTAATGGCTATGCGGATAAAAAAAATGGTGTGTTACCAAAAAATTTATGGGATGCAACGCAGGCAATGAAAGATTCAGAGATTTCCAAACAACTTTTCGGAAAAGATTTTGTTGATCATTTTACCGGCACACGCGAATGGGAATGGCGGCAATTTTCAAAAGTGGTTACCGATTGGGAATTAAAAAGATACTTTGAGACTATATAATACCATTCATCCAATCTGCCCCGCGGATTATTTGTAAATTTGCACAAAACCTTTTTTTATGGGATTAATTTATGCAACAATAACACTGATTAATGGCGGCGATCTGGAGATGGCGCGCCGTAACTTAATGGACAAACACGAAGTGAAAAAAATGAATGTAGACATGCTTGTAGATACAGGAAGTGTGTACATGTGTATTGATGAAAACATACAAGCTCAGTTGCAAATTCCGGTTGTGGAAAAAAGAAAAGGACAGCTCGCAGACGGGAGCATTGTTGAATACGATGTGGTTGCACCGGTTGAAGTACGTTTTAAAAACCGCAGGTGTACAACAAGCGCGATGGTTTTGCCGGGCGATGACGAACCTTTGTTAGGGGCAATTCCGTTGGAAGATATGGATGTAGTGATTCATCCGCAGGCCAAGAATTAATTGTGAACCCCGACCATCCTTATTTTGCGCAAATGAAGTTGAAATAACAAAGTCTATAAAAAAAAATCATGATTGATTTTAATACAGTCCGTCAATATAATTTCCCGACACTTATCCGGTTCGGAGCAGGAGCCATTAAAGAATTACCCGAACATTTAAAGGCTAGCGGTCTTGCACAACCGCTAATTGTCACCGATCCGGTTGTGAAACAATTAAGTTTTTTCAAAGAAATAATTGATAGTCTTTCTGCAAGATCAATTTCTGCAGAAGTGTTTTCAGATATTCATAAAAATCCCGTCAAATCCGATGTGATAAAAGGCGGAGAAATTTTTACGACTACTAAAAGAGATTCAATCATCGGCATTGGCGGCGGGGCAGCGATGGATGTTGCACGTGCAATAGCATTGCGCATCAATCATCACCGTGATCTATTTGATTATGATGATCTCATCGGCGGCGATAAATATGTAACAGAAGAAGTTCCTTATTTTATTACCGTGCCTACTACAAGTGGCACTGGCAGTGAGGTTGGCCGCAGCGCAATTATTTCAGAAGATGATACACACAGAAAAAGAATTTTATTCTCCCCAAAATTATTGGCGAAAATTGTTTTTGCTGATCCGCTACTCACAATGGATCTGCCGCCATTTGTTACAGCCGCAACAGGCATGGATGCACTCACACACAATATGGAAGCGTTTCTTGCAAAAGGATTTCATCCATTGGCAGATGGAATTGCATTGGAAGGAATTCATTTAATCAACGAATCAATTGTTGATGCCGTGAACAAACCTGATCTTGAATCAAGGAGCAAAATGATGATTGCCTCGTTAATGGGCGCGGTCGCTTTTCAAAAAGGTTTGGGCGTTGTTCATTCTCTCGCGCATCCGTTGTCGTCGTTGCTGGATACACATCACGGTTTGGCAAATGCAGTAAATTTACCTTACGGAATGCAATTTAATATCAGTGGATTTGAAGATAAGTTCAGAAGAATTGCAAGAACAATGGAATTAAAAGAAGAAACCGGGGAGGCTGTTGTTAACCATTTATTCGACCTGAATCAGCGTATAGCCATGCCCGTTAAACTTCGTGACATCGGAGTTAAGGAAGAACACCTGGAAATATTAGCAGACCTGGGATTTGCTGATTTCTGTCATCCCAATAACCCAAAACCTGTTAGCAGAGCGGATTTCAGAAAAATGTACGGCGAAGCACTATAGTTTTTAATTTGGAGTTTAGAGTTTGTTCTATCTGTGTTGTGTACTCTGTG
>DATHPY010000049.1:0-2639 GCA_035483315.1 Puia sp.
TAAAGGTTTCAAAACTGCGTTGTTTGCATGGTGCAAGCCCTATTTACCATTCCTGTAAAAGCCTCTGTCATGACTAATGAATTCCCATTCTGCGTTTTTCTTGTTGATGATGATCCTTTTTGCAGGCAACTTTACGAATACCATCTCAAAAAAATTGGCATTAAAGACATTTACGTTTTCGATAACGGCGACGACTGCATTAATAGTCTCGTACTCGAACCAGACCTGATCTTTCTTGACCATTACATGAAACCCATAACCGGGCTCGATGTAATGGAAGAAATAAAAAGTTACAATCCCGAAATTTTTGTGGTCATAGTTTCCGGGCAGGAGGAAGTTCTTTTACCCGTAATTGCCATGGAAACCGGCGCCTTCGATTACATTGTAAAAAGCGATGTCACTGAACAAAGACTGCTCGAAGTAATTGAAAAGGTCAAGTCAATAAAAAAGACGCCAAAGTAATTTTCATCTCTCTTTTATTTCAACATTTTTATTTTTTTGTGACCGGCATCGGTTTTCATAGCGTCATCTTTGCGTCGCACTTTTGTACAATGGAAATTCTATTAAGCTTCAGGTTCGCAGTCGGAATCACGGATTAAAAGATTTCACGAGAATATCAGCCAGACAAAAATCGTTACAATTTTTTGCACCAATCCCGAAGGATAATATAATTATAGAAAAGATTTATTGTTTATTAAAACTTCGAAGGAGTGATATTTCATTCCTTCGGGACTTTAGAATTAGTATTTTGGTGGCTAAAAAATGTTAGCCCTTCGGGCTTAAAGAATAAACAATTCGTAATTCATAAACGCAGAGCGAAATAGAAAATTTTTTCATTGTTGTTGGCAAGGACGCCAACAACGGCGGGGATCCTCTGTGGTTCTCATAATTTTCTCTGTGTAACTCTGTGGCAAAAATTTCTGGTGGAATTATTTTTTTGCATAAATTGTCGCACCAAATCTATCTGTTTATGCAAAAGTCAATCATCAGTTTTCTTTTTTCAATTATTACTATTTCTGTTTTCGCGCAACCCTTAACCAGTAAACAAATTGACGAATTAGTTGCGCGTTCCATGAAAGCATTCGATGTTCCTGGGATAGCTGTTGCCGTTATCAAAGACGGAAAAGTTATTCATTCAAAAGGCTATGGAGTTCGCTCGCTCAATACAATGCAGCCTGTTGATGAAAATACGTTGTTCGGAATCGCATCGAACAGCAAAGCGTTCACAGCTGCCGCGCTTGGAATTTTAGTTGATGAAGGAAAAATAAAATGGGATGATAAAGTAAGAAATTATATTCCTGAATTTCGATTATACGTTCCGTGGGTAACCGAAGAATTTACCATTCGCGATTTGCTCACACACCGAAGTGGCATGGGACTTGGCGCCGGCGACCTGATGTTTTTTCCCGACTCCAGCGATTTTACATTGAAAGATATTTTGCACAACCTGCAGTTTCTAAAACCCGTTTCAAGTTTTCGCACAAAATATGATTACGATAATAATTTGTACATCGTCGCCGGTGAAGTGGTGGCGCGCGTTAGCGGCGAAAGTTGGGATGATTTTGTTGAACAAAGAATAATGAAACCACTCGGCATGACGCATAGTGCTTGCTCTTTTGATCGTTTAAAAGATAAGTCAGATGTTATTGATGGTCACGCGCCGGTGAATGGAAAAGTGCAGGTAATTGCGCGGAGCAGTTTAGCGGTTGGCCATTCTGCAGGTGGAATAAATTCCAGCATTGCTGATTTGAGCAAGTGGGTAATTCTTCATCTCAACGATGGAAAATTAAATGATGGCAAACAATTATTTTCTCACGACGTGCATCAGGAAATGTGGACGCCGCAAACTATTATTCCTATTCGCAATCCCGGTTCATACAACATACATTTTGGCGCTTATGGTTTTGGTTTTTTTATTATTGATGTAAAAGGTTACAAAGAAGTAACACACACCGGCGGATTGGAAGGAATGGTTACGCAAATAAGTATGATTCCTGAACTCGGTCTTGGAATTATTGTGCTCACCAATCAGCAGGAGGGTGGCGCATTTTCTTCTATCACTAACCAGATCAAAGATGCGTATTTTGGAATTAAAGGGACGGATCGCGTGAAGGAATATTCCGCCGGACGGGATCAGCAGGTTAATGATGAAAAAAAATTATTGGATTCTATCTGGCATGAAAGCGATGAAGCGACCAGGAAAAACGCGGGCGCTGATTTTTCAACTTATGAAGGAGCCTTTACTGACGTTTGGTTTGGTGATGTTGTTATCTCTCAAAAAAATGGGAAACCATGGTTCGATTCAAAACGTTCTCCAAAACTTACCGGCGAAATGTTTCCGTATAAAGGCAACACGTTTCTCGTAAAATGGCGCGACAGAAGCATGGATGCCGACGCATTTGTAATTTTCAGCCTCGACGAAAACGGAAAAGCATCCGGAATGACGATGAAAGCGATCTCGCCGTTAACTGATTTCAGTTACGATTTCCAGGATCTTGATTTTCATCGTGCAAAAAAATAGTGAATTTCGAGTGTGAGTATGCGTAAATTATTCCTGTTGTCTGCATTTGAAGAACGATAGCGCTTCTTTAGTGTTTTTGTTATTTATACCTAATCAATGGAATTTGTAAATTAGTTGG
>DATHPY010000050.1:0-4383 GCA_035483315.1 Puia sp.
CAATTCTATTACCCGTAAAAAGTGTTGGCGTTATGGGCGATGAAAGAACTTATGAATTTACTGTTGCATTGCGTGCAGTGACTTCTGTTGATGGCATGACGGCGGATTGGGCGCATTTGCCTTACGATTTTTTAGCAAATATTTCCAGCGAAATAATTAATAACGTGAAAGGAATTAACCGCGTTGTTTATGACATCAGCAGTAAACCGCCGGCGACGATCGAATGGGAGTAGGAATGGTTGAAGAGTTGAATTGTTTAATTGTTGAGATCGTTCAAGGTTAAATAGCGTTCATGTATAACCGAAATTATGAAAAAACATTTTCTATATTTTTTTCTCTTTATCTTTCTAACCCGCATTTCAGGTTATTCGCAAAACCAGGCTGATAGCGAAACGCATCACATCGCTATTTTTGTTCCGCTTTTTCTCGATTCTGTTTTTGATGCTAATAATAATTATCGCTATGAGGGAAATTTTCCAAAATTTGTCAGCGCCGGACTTGAATTTTATGAAGGCACACAATTGGCTTTAGATACTTTGCAATCACAAAATGCTCATCTCGATGTGCATATTTATGATACGCATTCAAAACAAAATTCTGTTTCACAAATTTTACAGAGCGGCGATTTTCAAAATACAGAACTTATTATTGGTTACGTAAATGCAAATGAATCCAGGTTGCTCGCAAATGTTGCGCTGCAAAAACACATTCCTTTTATCAATGTCAATCTTCCAAATAATTCCAACATCACCAATAACCCGGATCTGATCTTGCTGAATTCCACTCTTAAAACTCATTGCGAAGCTATTTACAGGTTTCTTCAAAAAAATTATGCGACATCATCCATCACTTATTTATACAACAAAAGTTCAATGGGAAATGACTTAAAAAATTATTTCACTGACGTAGAAAAAAATACAAAAAGTGTCTCTCTTCATTTGAAATATGTTTTATTAAATGAGCCGGTCAATCAAAAACAATTACTTACTTATGTAGATAGCACGAGGCAAAATGTTTTTATTGCCGGAAGTCTTAATGAAAGTTTTTCAAAAAGCCTTTGCGCACAATTAGCGTCGCTTGATAAAGAATATTCCATGACAATTATTGGCATGCCAACATGGGATAATTTAGATTTTACGCAACCGGATTATAATGGTCTCGAAATTTATTATACCACGCCGTTTTATAATAACCCCAATGACACGCTGGTGAAATATATTCAGCAATATTTCAAAACAAAATTTTATTCACGTCCCAGTGATCTCGTTTTTCGGGGTTATGAAACTGTTTATCATTTTGCAAAAATGCTAACGCAATACGGAAGCGATCTCAGCAAAAATATAGGCGAAAAAAAATATAAGGTCTTTAATGATCTCGATATCGAACCCGTTCTTCTTAGCAAACAAACTCCAACGCCCGATTATTTCGAAAACAAAAAATTATACTTCATCAAAAAAACGGATGGCAACATCACTGCTGTTTATTAATTGTCTGAACCGGGATTTATTTGATTTAAATGATTTATCTGAAATATTATTACCCGGAAGGATCAGTTAAATCACATTAAAATCATAGTTCTTGTTGTAATTTTATTTTTTTATGAAGAAAATATTTGTGTTGTCAGGTTTTGTATTAATGTGCTTCGCTTTTACCAAAGCAGTTCATCATTTTATTACGGAAGAACCTGTGCCGATTCCTGCAAGTCCGCAACGCAGCGGAAATGCTGATAAAGGATATAATTATCTGATTACTGGAGATTATTTAAAGAGTGGAATTCCTTATAATTATTTCAAACTTGCTTATGGAAAAAATAACGGCGGTTTTTTAAAACGCGATGGTGTCAATGCTGATGTGAGTTATGAATATACTGCTGTAAAAGCGCCGAATGGAGAGATTGTTGTAGCGCCAAATTGTTTGCAATGCCACGCACAGGTTTTTGAAAATAAGTTAATAATTGGTTTGGGAAATTCTACAGTTGACTTCACCGGCGGCCAAAAATTAAATCCAAAAAATTTTGAGGTCGCAGAAAATTTTCTTTTAAAAGCTGATCCAAAAAAATATGAAGCTGCCGAACCTTTTTTTAAAACTGCCAAAGCAATAAGCGGACAATTACGTACGCAGGTTCGCGGGGTAAATGCTGCCGACAGGCTTGCAGCGTTGCTTGCAGCGCATCGTGATCCGCAAACTTTTAAATGGAGTAGTAAGCAAAAGATGGATATTCCCGACGAAGTAATTCCATCTGATGTGCCGGCGTGGTGGTTGCTCAAAAAAAAGCACGGAATGTTTTACAATGGTTTTGGCAGAGGAGATTTTGGAAAATTCCTGATGGCTTCAAATTTACTAACGGTCAACGATACGTCAGAATCAGCGGAAGTTGACAAACATTTTAATGATGTTCTTGCTTATATTAATTCATTGCAGCCGCCGAAATATCCACGTCCTATTAATAAACAATTAGCAAAGGAAGGCGGGATATTGTATGTAAGAAGTTGTGCAAAATGCCATGGTAACGGTGATGAGTATCCTAATTTATTAATTCCCGAATCAACAATAAGAACAGATTCTTTTTTATACAAAAGCAATTATCAAAATCCGCAGTTTGTGGAATGGTTCAACAACAGTTGGTTTGCACAAGGCGATCATCCGGCAAGACTTCAACCTTTCAACGGATATATTGCACCACCTCTTGATGGGATCTGGATCACCGCTCCGTATTTCCATAACGGTTCTGTGCCAACACTCGAGGCAGTTTTGAATAGCAAGCTTCGCCCCAAATATTGGTCACGGAATTTTGATAACCCTGAGTACGATTATGAAAAAGCTGGCTGGAAATATTCTGTTTCGGAAAAACCAGCCGGCACAACCGTTTACAACACAACTTTACCAGGCTATGGAAATTACGGGCATTATTATGGAGATAATTTGACCGGGAAAGAAAGAAAAGCGATTATTGAATATTTGAAAACGCTGTAAGATTTTTTTTAAACCGGCCAATCAAATTACCCAACATCGTTGTGTCACTCACTTGTACATTTGTAATACTATTCAACTTCAGGTGCAACTTCATAAAACCATAGGATACAAAATCATTCAGCACTGGCTGCAATCAAAAAATCTTCAGCCATTTTCTTTCCAGGAAGAAACATGGCAGCATATCATTGATGGAAACTCAGGACTGGTGAATGCTCCCACCGGCTGCGGAAAAACATTTTCTGTTTTTCTTGGATCACTTATTGATTTTATTAATCATCATCCGGATAATTACAAAACCAAATCAAAAAACAGTTTGCAATTATTATGGATAACCCCATTGCGTGCACTCGCAAAAGATATTGGCAGAGCAATGGAAGAAGTGATCGCTGAACTTGGAATGAAATGGAAGATCGGAATTCGTAACGGCGACACAGAAACCAGCGAAAGACAAAAACAAAAAAGACAAATGCCGGAAGTGCTGATCATCACGCCAGAAAGTTTGCATTTATTATTAGCGCAAAAAAATTATTCCGAAATTTTCAAAACTCTAAAAATTATTGCAGTTGACGAATGGCATGAATTACTCGGAAGCAAACGCGGAGTGCAGGTGGAGTTGGCGATTTCGAGGATAGTTGGCAGTTGGCAGTTGACAGTCGGCAGAACATCAATCGGGCAACCGCCAACTGTCAACTGCCAACTTCCTCTGTGGGGCATTTCCGCAACCATTGGAAATTTAGAAGAAGCAAAAGAAATTTTGCTCGCTCCCCTCTCCGCGCGGAGAGGGGTCGGGGGTGAGGCGGTAATTGTAAAAGCGAACATCAAAAAAAATATTCAAATTGAATCCATTATCCCTGATGAAATTGAAAATTATCCGTGGGCAGGACATTTGGGTTTACGGCTTGTTCACAAAGTAATTCCCATCATTCAGCAAAGCCGGACAACACTTATTTTCATCAACACGCGCGGAATGAGTGAGACATGGTATCAATTATTGTTAACCATATCTCCCGATCTGGCCGGCGCACTT
Organism: Puia sp.; assembly: GCA_035483315.1. GTDB lineage: Bacteria > Bacteroidota > Bacteroidia > Chitinophagales > Chitinophagaceae > Puia. The sequence goes on from DATHPY010000050.1 coordinate 4,001, forward strand.
GCATTGCATCACGGCTCTATTGATATGGAATTGCGAACATGGGTTGAAGAAGCATTGCACGCCGGGAAATTAAAAGCAGTTGTTGCTACCGCAAGTTTAGATCTCGGCGTTGATTTTCGGCCTGTTGAAACCGTTATACAAGTTGGTTCGCCCAAAGGTGTTGCACGTTTTTTACAACGGGCTGGGAGAAGCGGACATCAACCAGGTGAAGTAAGTAAAATATATTTCCTTCCTACACATACATTGGAACTTGTGGAAGCGGCTGCGCTGAAAGCCGCTATGGAGCTGAATTTCATTGAAAGCCGTCAACCGATGATCTTATGTTTTGATGTGCTCATTCAATATCTTTCAACGCTGGCTATATCGGACGGTTTTTATCCCGA
>DATHPY010000051.1:0-2031 GCA_035483315.1 Puia sp.
GATTATGTTCCTTACGGTTGGAGCGACACAGCGATGAAGGCTTTTGAAAAATATATGTCTGATAAGAATCACGGCTGGCTTGGCTTTCATCATGCTACATTGCTTGGTGAGTTTGACGGATACCCGATGTGGCAATGGTTCTCCACTTTTATGGGCGGAATAAAATGGAAAGATTATATACCTGTATTCGCTTCTGCAAAAGTAAATGTTGAGGATCGTTCACATCCATGCATGAAAGGAGTTCCATCATCGTTTATTATTACAAAAGATGAATGGTACACTTATGATAAAAGTCCGCGGCCAAATGTTCACGTAATTGCAAGTGCGGATGAATCTTCTTATCAACCATCTTCCAATATTAAAATGGGAGATCACCCGGTGATATGGGCGAGTGAAAAATTTGCTGCAAGAAATTGTTACATTTTTATGGGTCATTCGCCCGATCTCTTTGATAATAAAGTGTACACAACAATTTTCCGCAATGCCATTTTTTGGGGAGCACATCAACAATAAAAAACTAAATTGATAAAATGTAAAAAGCTTTAAATGGTGGACTTAAAGCTTTTTTTGTTAGAATAATTTATTCCGGGAATTTTATCTTCCGTTTGCACGCAGAACAGTTATTTCTTTTTTATCGTCATCGTCGTAAGTTTTTTTGACGATATAATGCCAGTTTTTATCGGTCACATCAACAAAAAAGACATCACCAAGTTTATGATCTTTGACAGCAGCCTGGAATTCTTTGGGCATCATTTCTTCACCAAAAAACCAACCGGTATCGCCGTGAGTTGTGTTTCCATCCATAGTATATTGATCAGAAAGTTGAACAACAGAAGCGCCATCAGTTAATTTTTGTTGAATAAGTTTTTTAAGACTGTCGATCTGCGTAGGAGTTAATGTAGCGCCATCCAAAAAAATATAACTCGCACGATAAGCAACTTTTTCCGTTGCATCAAGAACTTTATACGTAACATAACCGACGGAAAAAACATCGCCCTTATTCTGCCTCAATAATCTTTTTTCAATAAGACTGCTGTCTTTTTGTGATGACAATTTAAGTAACGCAGGTTTTAGCGTTGCATTAGCATCCACAAATTGTTGTGCTTCTGCAACAGTGTTGATCTTTTGAAATTTTTCAGTCACCGTTTGTTGCGCGAATGTTGAAAATGAAGCGAACAATAATAAAGCCACTATACTATTTTTCATATTTTGATCTTTAACCGAATTTAAAAAATATCCGGGGATGACAAAGTTAATTAAAGGATAAGAGAACTCGTCTATGCATTCTTTTTTTAAATCTTTCTTAGTATTTGAATTGGAAATCAAGAACTTTTCAAATTAGGAAGACGATAATTTCAGGATTTGGTTTCCAAAGGCGGTAAATTATTTAAAAATCAGGAGTAGATTTTTTTTGCATACCAGATTGAATTGAGGTAATTAATTCTTTAACTATTTTATCAAACGCATCTTTTGCAGACTGGTATGTTTCATCACTTTTTGTTTGTGACAATCCGAACACCTTAGTTTTGGAATGTTTTGATGTGTATAACAAACCGATTGGACTTTCCAGATCATCTCGGGCTGAAGTCGTTTTATCAGCGTATGTAATTGCGGTATTATAAATATTAGTTACGCTGTACATAAATCGGCTATCCTTCACCCATATATTTATATTGAAATTAAAACTCGCATTGGCTTTTTTTGTGCCTAACAGCCGAAATGTAATTATGCCCATAGTCACACCTTTTGCACTCAACTCGCCGGTTTCTTTATCTTGTATTTGCAACGATTGTAAATTGGCGCTGCACCAATCGCGGGCTCTTATAAAAAGTTCTTCTTTTGAAACGCCATCAACATTTATTATTCCGCTGCAGGATATTGCTGTATCGTACGAAGCGCGCACAGTATCTTGTTGTGCAAAACATTTGATTGCAGTCAACATTAAAATAAGAGTAAAAATTTTCATGGGCCGAATTTAGATATTGATTGCATTCCATAATCAGCATAATAGATATTTAACACAGAAAAAAT
>DATHPY010000052.1:0-2876 GCA_035483315.1 Puia sp.
AAATAAGGTAAAGAGTTATTTGGCTGTTTGAATTAAATACAGAACTGTAAAATGATAATAGGATGATGGCAATTCCAAAACTTATCCAGATGCCACCCATTGCATCATCATGATAGCTTTTATATTTTTTTCTTTTACTTTCACGAATGGAAATGATGATTTGCGGAACAATGGCCAGGAATGTGAGAAACCATACATAATTTACCCACGATAAACCCCACCAGTAATTATTACTGAAACTTATCAATGAGCAAAAAGTAATAATAACTCCCCATAATAATGCACTGATCCCGGTTTCTTCATAAACGCATTTTGCTTTGTTGATCATGCTTGTAATAAGCGCAAGACTTTCCTGCTCAGTAAGAATTTTTTCTTCAGCCATTTTAAAAAATTTAAAGTTGTTCTTTATATTTTTTTCTAAGAAGATAACCCGGAATAATATAACTCACTAAAATTGCCGCAGCGCACAATAAAATATTTATATCAAAACTTATAAATGTTGATGCCAACGATAAAGCCCAACTTGCAATTGCGCCCCAAACCAACGGCGAAAATTTAAGTAACCGCCCTGTAACAAAACTTCCTATGCCATAAAGCAACATGTAAAAAGTATAACAGTTTTGCCAGCCAATTCTTGCAAATGCAAATCCAAATAAAATATATGCAATAACAATGGCTATCCATAAATAATCAAGACTTTCATCAATATAATTTTTTACCCTGCGCTTTTTACCTTCTTTAATTCCATGATGGGCTGAAACGACGATGCCAATTATATTAATGCTCCACACGATCGGGTGCCAGGGCGAATCAAAAATAACTTTCAACACATATTGGCCGAAGCTTGCAATAAACACCAGCCAACCCCACAACAAAAAATAAAAACTATTATCTGCAACAGAAGCTTTTGTTTTGTCAATCATGGATTGAATAACCAGCAGACTTTTTTCCGGCGAAAAATTTTCTTCTTCCATTTTGTTTTGTTTATAAACGTTTCAACTATTCAACCTTATTGGCATTTTGCCAACATTTGTTCTGCCTGGTCTTTCCCCCAATGAGGATACAAAGGTTTGGGTTCTTCTTTTTTAAAAAGTTCAACTGATTTTGCAAAAAGCGGTTTTGCTTTTTCTTTTCCGCCGCCGAATTGTTCGGGCGTGTTAAACAAACTCATTCCCTGTAAATAATATAAGCGCGGATTATTTGCATCGAGTTTCATTCCGGTTTGCAAAGCAGCGCTCGCTTCCATTCCCGAAGTTTGCCAGCGCGTTTGCGGATCAATCAGCATTTGTTGAGTCGCCGCCATATTACGGATGGTGCATATCTCCGCGTTTTTTTCAATCGCTTCTGCCTTATCACATAATGCTTTTATTTTTTCTGCATTTGCATCCTTATCTAATTTTTGATCCGCCCATGCCGGTATTGTCAACGCCAAACCTGCATAATAATAAGGAAGCCATTGTGTTTTTTCTGCATCGCCGATGCGTTCAAAAGCATTGGAAACATTTTGAAAATCCGCAGTTGTTTTTGCAGAATCCATTAACGCAAGATTTTTTTTCATTGCAGCAACATACTTGTCACTTTGCGCATTTGCACAAACTGCCGCAAACAATAAGGAAATTAGAAATAGCTTTTTCATTTTTTTAGTTTTTTATAATTTTTAGTTTTTTTTGTTATCAACATCAGAACATTATTCATCATCCTTGCGTCGCACTCTTGTACAGTTGATATTCTATTCGGCTTCAGCATCACAATCGGCAAGTTGCAGCTAACGTAAATGAATAACCGAAAATGATAGCTACACTCAAACGTTTTGTTTTTTCAATTTTTCATACTCTGATTCCGCAGAATATATGCTGCCGCTGTGATAAGCATTTAAATATTGAAACACAATACCAATGCCCCAGCCAAATAAACTCCAGGCAGGCCAGAAATAAAAATCGTCTCTTGACGTAAAAAACCAGGTAACTATTAATACTGCATTTATCACAATATAAATAGCAAGACTAAATTTAAAACTCGCTCTTCTTTTTGCAAGTTTCCAAAGCATGTCATCCTTTTGTTGAGTATCCATATTTTTTTAATTTTTATTTTTTGAGATCAGTTTCTCCTAAAGTCTTTCCCGTTGCGCCTTCGCGCCTTTGCGAGAATATTTTTATAAATTATTATTGATAGCGTCCTGGCTTCTGTCAACTCCCCAACTCAAAAACAAGCCGACGAAATAAAATCTTTTTGCTGGTGGTGTTATTGCCTGTTTTGTATCTCCGCTGAATGAATAGTTGTAACCATAAATCGCATTGTATCCAAACACATTTGACACACTCGCAAACAACACAACAAAAGTTTTTGCTTTCGTATTTCCTGCACTTGGTACATATTCTCCGCTAAAATTTAAACTGTTGTAATCTTTTGTTTTTCCCTGGTCGGCGATATAATATTTGTTATTATTATCCAGCATAAAATTGTAATAAGGTCTTGCCGAAGCATAACTGTATGTAAGATTAAAACCGGTTTTAATTTTTGTAATAAAACGTTTCATCACAATTGATGCAGTGTGCGTCGCTGCATAATTTGGCATCAGCTGCGTTGGATAATTTAAATAGTTGCGTTTTGTATCGAGATAAGAATAACTTATCCAGTAATCGAAATTTTTTATTGATTTTTTATCACGCCAGAAAAAATCAATTCCCTGTGCGTAACCACTTCCTGCATTATTGAAAGTTGTATAATAGTTGTAAAAAATTGGAATAGTTTTTACGAGGTCCGCATATTTTTTGTAATAAGCTTCCACACGAAAAATTCTGTCGTTGGACATTTTTTGATAGTTGATGATGTAGTGTGTTGCTTTTGTGTAACCAAGATTTGTTGCGTAATCGAGT
>DATHPY010000053.1:0-4508 GCA_035483315.1 Puia sp.
AAGTTTTTTTATGTTACGGGCATTAGTTCTTTGATCAACATCGTTACGCCTGCCGGCCGGCAGGCAGGTCGCACTCTTGTACGGCAACAATTCTATTGAGCTTTAGGTTGCGGGTGCATCTGCAAAATTATTTTGAAGAGATTGTTTGGATAGATAACTTTCGTATATTTTTGAGTTACAGGCAATAAGTAAGGACACCCCCAACTACTAACTATCTGCAGACAAAATGTGCAAGACTTATAACACGATAGGTTCACTTACGACTTTAAAATCACATTTAGACAGAAACAATATTTATGACTTTAAGTCTATAAAAGAGGTAATTGATTTTCAAAACTCATACACTACTTATCGACAGCAAATAATTTCTCATCATGAAAATTTGATTGAGCAAGAGAAAAATATACTAAATGTAGATTTGCAACAACTAGATATGACAACACGCCAAATTTTTTTAAGAGGTTTATAAGGTATATGAGACAAAGGAATTACACAAAGAAAATAAAGTATAAAGAACGGAATTTTGAGTTCGAAGTACAAATGTCAATCAACAAACTTGTTGAAATTCGCCAAGGCAAAGACAATCGTTATCAATTTATAATTTCACAATTCAACGATGCAGTAAGGCAAAGTTCTCAACATCCTTTGTCGGAGCTTGAAAGAAAAAAAGCAACAATAGATGAATTAAGCAGTTTCATTTATGGTGCGTTAGGAGAACAAAAAGTTGTTAAGACATTAGAAGCTCTATCAGACGAATATTTTTTGATTAATGATTTTGCAGTTTCCTTTTCAACCGCAATCTATAATAGACAAGAAAATGAGTACATAAAATCAATTCAAATTGACCATATACTTGTAGCACCATCAGGTATATTTCTCATCGAGACAAAAAATTGGAGTGAAAAATCATTGGAAAATTTAAGTTTGCGTTCACCAGTACAACAAATCAAGTGGACAAGCTTTGTTTTGTTTAAATTGCTTAACAATGAAATGAGCAATTATCATCTATATCTGGACAAACATCATTGGGGCGAAAAAAAAATATCAATTAGAAACCTCATTGTTTTGATTAATACAAAGCCAAAAGAAGAGTTTCAGTATGTAAAGATTTTAACGTTAAGCGAACTTATTGGCTATGTAAATTATTTTAAACCGATATTTTCAAATATTGAGACACAAAGAATTGCCGACTACTTAGTAAACGTTAATAGCCAAAAAACAATAGTGACAAGCAGAAATTGAAAATAATCAAGCTGCCATCTTACTGCCTGTAACGTTGGGTTTGCTGCTATGCTGGCTGACGAATAAATCCTCATCTTTTTGTTCGCTATCAGTTGCGGTTCGGTTTCGTCTCAGCAGGGTCTTCCGCATAAAGACTTTTGTAACTTCATAGATTATCGCGGAGACCCTGCGTAATAAAAGTTTTTATTAATTTCAATTATCCATTCATCTCAGCGGGTCTTCCGCATAAACACTTTTATAACTACAGAGATTATTGCGGAGATCCTGCGTAATAAAAGTTTTTATTAATTTCAATTATCCCATTTGTTGCGCGGGGTCGGCTGCGCCAGACCTCCGCTGAAACTCTCGCAACAACGGCGGAAAATAAATCGCAAGGAAATAACCCTCGCGAACAATTATACATATACAAAAACGGAACGATGAGAAAAATTATCGTAACAACAAATATTACTTTGGATGGCGTATTGCAAGCACCAATGGGATCTGAAGAAGATACATCAGGGGCATTTAAATATGGGGGTTGGACTGCACCGCATGCTGATGCAATGAGTGGTAAAGCTGTTCAAAAAGAGGCGAACCAAACCGCAGATTATCTTTTGGGCAGAAAAACATTTGAGATCTTTGCTTCCTTTTGGCCTACGCATGCAAGCATGTGGCCGGGCATTGAGGAAGGTACCAAATACGTATTGTCTAAAACAATTAAAAAATCAGATTGGAAAAACACTGTATTCATCAAGAGCGTGGAAGACATCAAACAGATAAAAATTTCAGAGGGTGCTGATATCCAGGTTTGGGGCAGCAGCGAGCTTGTTCACCTTCTCCTGGAAAATGGTTTGGTGGACGAACTCCATCTCAGAATCTTTCCCATAATTCTCGGCAAAGGAAAAAAGTTGTTTGATAATGTTGCGGTTCCTACAGCATTTATCCTGACCGAAAGTGTTGTTACGACAAAAGGAGTTTTTATTGCACACTATAAACGAACCGGAGAAGTGACGCCAACCGAAACACATCAAAATTTAATTGATAAATATCTTAAAGGCTAAAATGGGATAAATAAAAAAACAAACGTTATGAAAAATTTATGTAAAACACGTAATTTCCTTAAATCAATATTGCTAATTGCAATTAGTATTATGTCTACCACTTCTCAATTAAGTGCACAATCAATCAAACCTTCCGACAGTGGGTATGCACCCGTTAATGGCATCAAAATTTATTACGAAGTATATGGTGAGGGCAGACCTTTAGTTTTACTACATGGTGCTTTTTTTACCATTGGGATGAACTGGAGCGAATTAATTCCTGAGCTGTCGAAAACCAGGAAAGTAATTGCCATTGAATTGCAGGGACACGGGCATACACAGTTTTCAGACAGAAAATTATCGTTTCCCACTTTAGCAAATGATGTAGCTGGCATAATGGATTACCTGAAAATTGATAGTGCTGATGTAGCTGGATTTAGTATGGGCGGCTCTGTGGCTTACGAGTTTGCTATACAAAGTCCTAAACGGTTAAGAAAATTAGTAATCATTTCTTCCACTTATAAAAGCAGCAATTGGCTGCCCATAGTAAACAACGGATTTAAAAAAATGAAGCCCGAACTTTTTACGAGTGGTCCTATAAAAGATGCATATAATGCAGTGGCGCCTGATACAACAAAATGGACAAAATTTTTGGAACAAATGATTGCTTTTGCTCAGACACCGTTTAACCTCGGTGACTCTAATATTGCTAAAATTTCTGCGCCGGTATTAATCATATCCGGTGACAATGATGGACTGGATAAAATTGAATTGGCGAAAACATATCAACTGTTTGGAGGTGGTGTTTCTGCTGATCTGCAGCCGATGCCAAAATCGCAATTGGCGATTATTCCTGCACAAGGGCACATAAGCGTGATGATGCAGACAACAACAATTTTAACCTACTTGAATAATTTTTTAAAGTAATCAGTGGATCTGCATATCAAATAGTAAACCTTTACTGTTCGGCAATTGCCCCGCTCAAATCCGTAATTGCATCGCGACAGCAACCGCAACTTTTTCGTAGCAGAGTCTTCTGCATAAGAACTTTTGTAACTACAGAGATTATCGCAGGACCTGCGCAATAAAAGTTTTATTAATTTCAATCATTTATTTATTGCGTGGGTCGGCTATGCCAGACCCAGCTGAAATAATAACTCACAAAGAATAAATTGATGAAACTTCTTCTTACTTCGGCAGGCATAAGCAACAAAAGTATTCGCAACGCATTGGTTGACCTTTTGGACAAGCCGATCGCTGAATCAAATGCTCTTTTTATTCCAACTGCTATATATGCAATACCCAACGGCTCTGACATAATTCGAAAGGTAATTTGTGGAACACTTGGTGACCCTTTTTGTGAAATTGGTTGGAGATCAATTGGCGTGCTGGAATTGACGGCATTGAATAGTATTAAAAAAGAACTTTGGGTTCCAATACTTCAGCAAACAGATGCTTTACTGGTTGGAGGCGGCGACTGTCAATATCTGTGTTACTGGATGCAGCAGTCAGGATTGATGGAGATATTACTGTCATTGCTAAACAAGATTGTATATGTGGGACTGAGTGCAGGTAGTATGATCATGACCAAATATGGAACAACTTATGGCAATCATACCCTGCCGGTTGAAAGTGACAGATGTTTAGGAATTGTTGACTTTGCATTACATCCTCATCTGGATCACGAATGGTTTCCGGAAAATTCTTTAACGAACTTAGAAAAATTGTCTGCTACGATACCTGTATCATCTTATGCGATTGACGATAATACCGCCATCAAAGTGACTGACGGCAAGATCGAAGTTATCTCCGAGGGACAATGGAAGTTATTTACTCCTGAACGTTAGCTGTTGCTGGTATTCGTATAAGCATATCCGTTAGCATTACTAACAACTGAGTTACTAAAATGTTGTTGCTCGAGATGCTGGCACAAAGTCAATACACAAAACCAATAGCGGCAAGACATTTGCAATCGTAAAAAATAAAATATGCTGATACAAAATAAACAAATCGCCATTGTTGGCGGCGGTCCCGGCGGACTAACCTTAGCACGACTTTTACAATTAAAAGGTGCAAACGTAAAAGTGTATGAACGGGATCTCAATAAAAATGCGCGCGTGCAAGGCTCACCGCTTGATCTGCATGAAGAATCTGGATTGGCGGCTATACGCAAAGCCAATTTATTAGACGAGTTCAAAAAGAATTTTCGTCCCGGTGCAGACAAAATGCTCATTGTAAATGAAA
>DATHPY010000054.1:0-10683 GCA_035483315.1 Puia sp.
ATTAGAAGCGCTTTACGTTCTTGCATTGGGAAATTCGGTCGGCACAGATGCAAAAGGAATAACTGCGCCTGTAATTTTGGTAAATTCTTTTGATGAGTTAGAACAAAAAAAAGATGAGATAAAAGGAAAAATCGTTTTCTACAATTATAAATTCAATCCAAAATTTATTGAAACATTTTGGGGTTATGGAGACGCAGTTCGTTATCGCGGTGGCGGCGCAAGTCGCGCGGCAAAATACGGAGCGGTCGCAGTTCTTGTGCGTTCAATCACCAACTCAACAGATAATTTTCCGCACACCGGCGCGATGCGTTATGACAATGTAAATCCAAAAATCCCTGCGCTTGCAGTTGGATCATTGGACGCAGATAAACTTGCTGATGCGATCGGAAAAAATAATGATGTAAAAGTTTTTATAAAAACAAACGCGCATACTTTGCCCGACACAGTCGGACATAATGTTATCGGCGAGTTTACCGGAACAGAATTTCCTGATCAATATATTACAGTTGGAGGACATCTTGATTCATGGGATCCCGCAGAAGGCGCGCATGATGATGGTGCGGGTTGCGTTCATGCAATTGAAGTATTACGCTCACTAAAAGCCATTGGTTACAAACCGAAACATACAATTCGTGTTGTGTTGTTTGCCGATGAAGAAAATCGCGGCGACGGCGGAACAAAATATGCTGAAGAAGCCAAAGCAAAAAATGAAAAACATATTTTTGGATTAGAGAGTGATGCCGGCGGTTTTACTCCGCGCTCCTTCAGTTTCATGCTTCCGAAAGAAAAAGCAGACGCGATTCGTAGCAAATGGATTCCGTTGTTACAACCTTATGGCGTGTATATGTTTACTATTGGTTTTGCCGGCGCGGATGTTGAGCCGCTTAATGCAGCGCTTGGAACTCCGGCTGCAGAATTGAATCCTGATTCGCAACGATATTTCGATTATCATCATTCACCAAATGACGTTTTTGAAAATGTAAATAAAAGAGAACTAGAACTGGGCGCAATTAATATGACGGCGTTAATTTATTTGGTTGATAAATACGGGCTGTAAACAAAGAAAAAAATAAAAAATAAAAAGATATCAAAAGTGTTTCCAATTTTTACTTGTACCATCTAAAAACTTTATAATGAAAAAATTTCTTACTTACACTATTTTGATAATCGTTGTAGGCTTGCTGATTTTTTTTCTCGCGCGTTATTATTATGTTTTCGGCGAAGGGGTAAAAGCGGGACAATTAAATTATGTTGTGAAGAAAGGATATGTTTTTAAAACGTACGAAGGCAAATTAATTCAAAGTGGTTTTCGCGCTTCAACGCCCGGCGCAGTTCAATCTTATGAGTTTGAATTCTCCATAGAAAATAAAAGAATTGCTGATACATTAATGCTCAACAGCGGAAAAGAAGTTGAATTGCATTACAAAGAATATCTTGGTTCAGTTCCGTGGCGAGGTTACAGCGAATTTATTGTTGACAGTGTTATTTCTATACATGATGTGAAGTAGTCGGAAGTTAGAAGTTGGAAGTCAGAGGTCTGAAGTCAGAAGAGTGTATTAAAATATTTCGTTGATTAATTTTTCAGCTTGTTTCTGATAATCGGCCAACATCGGACTTCCGACCTCTGACTTCAAAACTCACCCCGCTAACAAACAAAATATAGCCGGCTGCTTATGTAAATCAGGAAGATGATCTTTCCACTCAGCAATTGTTTTTGTCTTGATGAATTCTTTTGGAGACGTAAGATTTGCGGCAATGCAAAATCTTGTTGATGGATTGCAGGTTTTCAAAACAGTTTCCATCAACTGATTATTTCGATATGGAGTTTCTATAAAAATTTGCGTACAATTTTTTTTCTTTGATTCAATCTCCAGGTCTTTAATCGCTTTTATTTTTTGCGATTCTTCAATTGGCAAATAACCAACAAACTGAAAACACTGACCGTTCATTCCGCTTGCCATAAGTGTAAGCAGAATTGAACTCGGACCAACCAATGGTTTAACGATCGCTCCGGTTTCATGCGCTGCTTCCACCAAAATTTGTCCGGGATCTGCAACGCCAGGGCAACCGGCTTCACTAATAATCCCAATTGTTTTTCCTTCCTTTAATTTCTTTATAAAAATTGCTTTTTGTTCTTCTTCTGTTTTGTGAATGGTAAACCATTCGTAATTGTCAATCACCATTTCTTTCCATAAACTTTTTAAATAACGACGTGCGCTTCTTTCATTCTCTGTAAAAAAAACCTGGCATTCTTTTACAGCATCAATAATATAATTTGGAATTACCCGGGTTGCATTTTCATCAATAAATGCCGGAATAAGATATACATTACCGTTAGTGTTCATTATTATTCCAGGTTCTGGTGATATAAACTGATGGTAGCTGCAACAACTGCATACGAAGGCGCTAAAAACGGAATGAAATGAAAAAGATAAAACACCAAACCATTGCCCACAGCCAGTCCGCGACGTTTTGAAATAAATGCAATGCTTGCAGACGGGGAGAGATTATGTCTCTCACAACTATAATCAAGCATAGAAAATCCGTAATAGTAGCATTCAACAAATAAAGATATCAATGGCGTAATCCATCCCACCAAAGGGAAAAAAGAAAGAATGAGAATTGAAATGGTATAAACTGTCTGCCAAAACATATTCCGCAGCGCCAGTTTTATTCCGCGAGCCATATCTTTCAACAATTGATTAAAGCTAAAAACAAATTCCCTGCCTTCAATAATGGCTTCAGTCCTTTCACTCAGATAAGCAAACAGCGGCGAACCGATTATTAAAAACAAATATTGAAAAAGAGAAAAATAGAAAAACACCAGAATCAATCTCACCATAATTCCGCCCATTATAAATAAAAAACTAAGTGCAGCGCTGTGTTGATGTTGCAGCCATTTTTCAATCCCCGTAACCTTGCTTAAATAAGAAACCGCGGCGTCTGCCGAATTCCAGAAAAAATACATGCCGATAAAAAAAAGAATAGTGTACAAAATTCCAGGTGGAATAATCCATTTCCACAACTTATGTTTGCTAATAAATTGATGCGCTCTGAAATATGATTGAATGGATATGACGATTTCTTTAAGCAAACGAACTGGATTTGGTTATATTTTTAATTTTTAAACGATGGTCGTTGATAGTTGAGCGATGACGGAGTTTAAATTTGAAAATTTGTTTTGATCCAATAAAAAGTAGCGCTGAGTTGAATCAGCCGAACAACGGTCAACGAACATCCATCAACGATTCTTCAAACTTAAAATAATTTTGCCGGTGAGCAAGATAAAAAAACTGGATGATTCTTTTTATAATAGAAATGATGTGTTGAAAATTGCCGGAGAATTGCTTGGGAAAATTTTAGTTACAAAATTTGACGGGCAATTCACATCCGGCAGAATTGTTGAAACAGAAGCATATCGCGGAGAAACAGATAAGGCATCGCACGCTTATGGCGGAAGAAGAACAAAGCGAACAGAAATTATGTATGGCGAACCTGGCAAAGCGTATGTTTATTTGTGTTATGGAATTCATCATTTGTTTAATGTAATAACTAACAAAAAAAATATTCCGCATGCGATTCTCATTCGCGCTCTCGAACCTTTGGATGGAATTGATATTATGTTAGAAAGAACAAGAAAAACAAAATTAGATTTTACATTAACCAGAGGACCGGGAAATGTTTCCAAAGCTTTAGGATTGCTTACTCAACATACCGGAAAAAATTTATCAGAAGACGAAGTATTCATTGCTGATGATGATTTCAAACTAAATAAAAAAGAAATTGAAATTACCAAACGTATTGGTGTTGATTATGCTGAGGAAGATGCATTATTGCCTTACCGTTTTAGTGTGAAAGGAAATAAATATGTTAGTGGGAAATCAATGAAGAATAAATAGTGAACAATTAGATCGTTTAAAACTTTGGACAAGGAACTTGCTTCCGTCCGTCGCTGGCTTTCTTAATATAAATAAGTGAAAGCTCAATACCGCCGCGGCTTTCAGACGCAGTCTTTAAAGATGAAACGTTAACATCATAAGTTAATCCCAATGTAAAACTTCCAAAATCAACACCAACATAAGGGATCCATGCATCAATTAAATTACTGAAACGCACCCAGCTTCCTACATAAAAATTGGTGGGATTATCGTTATCATTATTTACATTAACAGACCATGCGCCGCCCAACACAACATCGGTTGCATTATCCTGCCGGCTGTACAATCCGCTAAAATGAAGATAGCTTGTTGAACCTTCGATTGGTTGTGAAAGTCCGCCGTGCAATGTAAAACGAGGATGCAATGTATATGTGTCATCACCCAAAAAAGATTCGTGCGGGCGATTAATGTGATACAAAGAAGTTCCTACATAATAATTATTGGCGCCATTGGTTGTAAAATTATACAGCAATCCAAAATTCATATCAAAATAATTGATGTTCACCTGTCGTCCGGAAATTGATTCCTGGCTCGGAATTGTCCATCCGCCATTTTGATCCAACTGATCTTCAAAATGCAGTTTTGTTCCGTCTAACATTTTGGTTGCATAAGTTCCCTGGAAACCCAAACCCAATTGCTTGTATCCATCTTCATCAAGACTTAAATGATATGCTGTTGAAAAAGAAATATAATTACTGATTAAAATCCCATCGGCGGTTCTGTCCGTCATTCCCATCAGGCCAACTCCTAAAACATCATTTTCAGGAAGATGATTTTTTAGTATGGGCATGTCAACAGATGCGGTTGAAGTGATAAATGCATTATTGATAGCCGGCCATTGATCGCGATAATTACCGGCTGCGCGTACAACCCCATTAAATTTTCCGGTAAGTGCAGGATTTAATGTAAGCGGTGATGCAAAAAACTGCGAAAAAGCAGGATCCTGCGCATTCACAAAAAATAGTAGCGACAAAAAGAACAGTAATAGAAAAGATTTTTTCATAAACAGTTTAATCAGTCAAAAACAAATTCTAAAATTCTTTACGAATAAATGATCACGTGGGTTGTTTGAAAAGGCAACAAATCAAAACTTTATACCCGTTTTTTGTTTAGAACAAATGGGATTTATCTCAAATTAATAAAAATAATTAAAAACAAAGAATTAAGAAGCCGATTATTTACATCTGAACTTTGGTGCCAAATGCGAGGTCGCCGGCATCACCCAAACCGGGAACAATATAACCTTTTGCAGTTAGTTCATCATCAATGGCTCCGCACCATATTTTACATTGAGGCTCACTGCGCTTAACATATTCGATGCCCACAGTACACGCAATTACGGCAACAATATGAATTTGTTTCGGCTTGCCTTCTTCACGCAAAAACTGTATGGTTTTTACTAAGGAAGAACCCGTTGCCAGCATTGGGTCGGAAATAATAACAACCCTGTCTTCAAGCTCCGGGCATGAAACATAATCAAGACTTATTTCAAAAGAACCATCACGATTGTGTTTTCGGTAAGCAGATATAAATGCGTTATCGGCTTTGTCAAAATAATTCAACAAACCCTGGTGCAACGGAAGTCCGGCGCGCAAAATAGTTGCCAGCACTGGTTGTTCTTTTAATACTTTGCAAACAATCAACCCCAATGGCGTTTGTATTTCTTTTTCAGCAAACTCTAATTGACTGCTTATTTCTATTGCAGCTACTTCTCCAATTCGCTCAAGGTTTTTTCGAAAACGCATTCTATCGTTTTGAATTTCCACGTCTCTCAATTCGGCGATCCAATCAGATAACAATGAATATTTTTCGCTTAAATTAATAACCATCAAAAATGAATAATGAAAAGTGAATAATGATTTGCAAATTAAAGTATTTTATATTCAGCCATTGCGTAATTTTTAAATTTTCGATTTGTTTTTTGATACCAGCATCAGTAACTCCGGTTGGGCATTCTTGCGTCGCAATCCTTTCATCGGCTTTGCTACTATTAAGCGTCTTGAATTCCAGATTCACAACAATTTTTCGACCAACCTCCAACGGCCAACGATCATCTTCTTCACATTCCCACATTTTCATATTTTCACACTTTCAAAATTCGTTTCATGATCTATAAAGCAATCGGTATAATGAGCGGCAGTTCACTGGACGGATTGGATATTGCCTTTGTGCATTTGCAGGAAAATGCCGGCAAATGGAATTTTGAATTGATAAAAGCCGAATGTTATAAATATGATGAGGCATGGATAAATAAATTGCAATCTGCACATTCATTAAATGCTTTTCAATATCAATTGCTGCATACAGAATATGGACATTACATCGGCAGACAGGTAAATAATTTTATTGAAGAAAATGATCTTCACTATAATGTCCAGCTCATCGTTTCGCACGGTCACACAACATTTCATTCCCCCGAAAAAAAGATGACTGCACAATTAGGCGATGGCGCTTCCATTGCTGCGGAAACCGGAATTAATACCATCACAGATTTGCGCGCAATTGATGTAGCACTCGGTGGACAAGGAGCGCCTATCGTTCCAATAGGTGAAATGTTATTACTCGGCGCTCATGATTTTTTTCTTAATCTTGGTGGCATCGCTAATATTTCTTTTAATAACAAAGAAAAGTTTATTGCATTCGATGTTTGTCCTGCAAACCGTGTATTAAATATACTCGCCAATGAAACGGGAGCAGAATATGATGAGAATGGCGAAATGGCGTCAACCGGAAAAGTAAATGAAGAATTATTATCGAAACTAAATGTGCTCGAGTATTACGGTAATGCATATCCCAAATCTTTACCAAACAGTTTTGGAACAGAAATTATTTTTCCGTTAATAAAAAAGGCAGGCTGCTCAATACCAGATGCATTAGGAACTTACACAGAACACATCGTTATACAAATCAAAAACGCAATTGAAGAATTAACACCCCGCTCGCCACTCACCACTCAGCACTTCCTGCTAACCACCGGCGGCGGCGCGCACAATAATTTCTTAATAGAGAGATTGCAACAAACATTGCGGCCATTAAATATCACCATAACGATTCCTGAAAAAAATATTATTGATTTTAAGGAAGCAATTATTATGGCATTCATCGGCGTATTGCGCTGGAGAGAAGAAAACAACGTACTGGCATCAGTAACCGGGGCAAAAAGAAACAGCATTGGAGGCGCAGTATGGATCGGGTTGGAAGCCTAAATTGAAAAATATTTTATCTTGCCATAATTATTTCTATCAAAATTTAACTGATCAAATATTTGTGAGATGGCATTAAAATTATCAAGAAAATTACGCCGGATATTAATTATTGTTTTCGGTTCGTTAGCTGCATTAATTATCATTACGCTCATTTTTCTTTCTTCCATAACAAAATATCTTATTGAAAAATGCAGCGAAGAATATACAGGAAGAAAAATAACAATGTCCAACCTGCACATTAATGTTTTTAATGGCGTTGTTCGTTTTGACGATCTGAAAATTTATGAAGAAAAAAGTAATTCAGTATTTCTAGAATGTCATGAACTCTATCTTAATCTCGCGGTTTATAAATTATGGGCAGGCAAATATGATATCACTGAACTAAAAATTGATCATCCGATAATCAATATTATTCAACACGGAAATCATTTTAATTATGATGATATCATTAAAAAATTTACCGGAACCAAACCTTCAGAAAAAGAGAAAAATAAAAAGGCAGCAGAATATTGGATCCGCAATCTGCAGGTTGATTCTGCAACGGTAATTTATGTAAACAAGTCGCCGTACAATAAAGTAGAAATTATAAACTGGGATACAAAAATTCCGCTTATAGCATGGAATGATCCTGTCTATAACATTCAAACAAAATTGGGATTGAAATCCGGCGGCGAGCTTACTGCCGATGCAATGATGAACACAAATACTTTTTTGTACAAACTAAAAATTGGCATGCAGCAATTCAACATCACCTTGTTGTATCCTTACCTGCACGATTATCTGAAAGTAAAAACGCTAGACGGATTGACAAGCGCCGACATGTTTTTTTCCGGCAACATGCACATGCCGCAAGATGTTGCTGCGAGCGGAATTGTTAAAGCAGAAAAATTTTCCATTGTTGATAATATCGGAGAAAAACTTGCATCAACAGAAAAAATGGAAATAAAGATTGATTCTATCAACACAAAAAATAATCTTTATAATTTTCAATCTGTTGTTCTCACTCAACCTTATCTTAAATTATCCATGTACGATGATGGATATAATTTTCAAAGATTGATGAATTCTCCGGCAAACAATGCTGCGGACACTTCTAAAACGGCTTATGCAAATCTTTTTATTATGATGGCTGATTATGTTCAGAGCATCGTAAAAAATTATGTGGCGAGCAATTACAATGCAAATCAATTAAAGATTGAAGGCGGCCATTTTATTTTTACTGATTATACTTTGCAGGACAAATTTCAATACGATATGGATTCATTAAACATGCTGAGTAATAAAATAAGCAGCAATAATAATCTTATCACCATTGATATGAATTCGCGATTGAACAGATCAGGAATTATGAAAGGCACGATGAGTGTGAATCCAAAAAACTTCCAGGACATGACCATTAATTGTACGGTGACAGATATGCTCGTTTCAGATTTCAATCCTTATTCGAAATATTATGTGGCGACGCCGTTTTTGAACGGAGTTGCGTCTTATTCTAATACTACTACAATATTGCAACGCAAACTAAAAAGCAAAAACACATTGACCGTCATTAAAATTGAGGCGGGCAAGAAAGTAAAAAATAAAACAGCGATGAATCTTCCCATTCGTTTGGCGGTTGCATTGTTAAAAGATGTTCATGGAAATATTAATCTTGACATACCAGTTACCGGTAGTTTGGATGATCCTAAATTTAAATGGAGAAAAATTGTGTGGCAGGTCTTAAAAAACATTATTGTGAAAGCGGCAACTGCTCCATTCAAATTATTCGCAAATATTTTCGGTGGAAAGGAAGATGATTATAAACAGGTGAATTTTGATCTGCTGCAGGATTCAGTTCTTCAAGCTCAGCAAAAGACGTTGGATAATCTTGCAAATATTCTTACCCAAAAACCTGATCTGAAATTGCAATTAATATTGGTTGATAATTTACAGGATGAAAGCGAAGCTTACGCATTAACCGAAATAAAAAGCCAATATATCAGCACAGATTCTACAAAAAAACAAACCAACATCAAGGACATTGATGATAAAGATTCACTGTTCAATAAATTTGTTGACAGTAAATTGCTATCTGCATCTTTTATGTCTGTCCAAGAAAAATGTTTGCAAATAATCGGAAAAGAAAAAGTAGCCATTGCTATCAATAATATTATCACGAAGAGAAATCAATCATTGATAAATTATTTCTCACAAAAACAAATACAACCTGCCCACGTACTTATTTCTTCAGCTAAAGAAAATGATGTATCAAGAGGACAACCACCAACATACATGATCAATGTAGCTGCGCAGGAGTGATGATATTATAAAAGCCCGTGTTCAAAAGCGAAAGCGAACACTTTCTGTATCAAAAACGAACTCATTTGCAAATTGTATCGTTTTAGTTCAATGTAAATCAATCCGGCATATTATGGCATTGCACTTGCTGATAATTTTCAGGTAATTGTGTGAACGATAATCTCTAATTCGATAAAATTTTTTTTATGTTCAGAAATTATCTCAAAACTGCGTTCAGAAGTCTTTGGAGAAATAAAGTAATTTCTTCTATTAATGTTCTTGGACTGGCATTAGGAATTACCTGCAGTCTTTTGATAATGCTATGGGTGAATGATGAAAAAAGTGTTGACAATTTCCACAAAAACGGAACTCAATTATATGCAGTACTTGAACGACAATATGGAAATGGAACAGTAAATGCTTTTTTTGGCGGACCCGGAATGATGGCTGATGAAATGAAAAGAGTTTTGCCCGATGTACAATACGCAAGCAATTACGCGTGGAATGAGTTGAAAACTTTTGAAGCAAATAATAAAATCATCAAAGAAAACGGAAATCACGCAGGGGAAGATTTTTTCAAAATGTTCAGTTATTCTTTATTGCAGGGAAGCGCAAATACCACGCTTCAATCAATTTCGGATATTGCTATTTCAAAAAAAATGGCAGAAGAATTTTTTGGTTCACCAGCTGCCGCAATCGGTAAAACAATTCGGTGTCAAAACAGCAAAGATTTTAAAATAACCACGGTGTTTGATAACCTGCCGGAAAACAGTACAGCGCAATTTGATTATTTGATTAACTGGCAATCTTTTTTGCAGGATAATGCCTGGGCCAAAGACTGGAACAACAATGGTCCGCAAACATATTTGATGTTGCGCAAAGGAGCAGATCCCGAAGTTTTTGAAAAGAAAATAAACCGTTTTCTTGATAACTATGATAAGGAGCAAACGGCACATTCTTATTCAAGATTGGGGATAATACATTACGGCGACGTATATCTCAATTCAAATTTTAAAAACGGAGAATTAACAGGCGGGCGTATTCAGTACGTTCGTCTTTTCAGTATAATTGGAATATTTATTTTATTGATCGCCTGTATCAATTTCATGAATCTTACAACAGCGCGCTCCGTAAAACGTGCAAAAGAAATTGGCATCAGGAAAGTTGCCGGCGCGATTCGCTTTTCGCTTATACAACAATTTATCGGCGAAGCTTTATTGGTTGCATCAATAGCTACAATTATTTCTCTTGGTCTTGTGAGT
>DATHPY010000055.1:0-3462 GCA_035483315.1 Puia sp.
TGTTATAATATTTTCAATTTTTTTTTGAAAATTTCAATAAATTTCAAATATTTGTGGTGAATGCTAAACGAAATCAAAAAATGAACGACAAAATCACGGGCAAATTAAATCTTGATAAACTCGACCTGCAAATTATTCATGCAATGATAGAGACTGCGGAAATATCTTATGCAGAATTAGGAAAAAAATTATTTGTTTCCGGCGGAACGATTCATGTACGAATAAAAAAATTACAGGAAAATAAAATTGTAAAGGGCACCAAACTAAATGTGGACCTAAAACTTTTGGGTTATGATGTGATCGCATTCATTGGAATTTATTTGGAGAAAAGTTCTTTGTATGATTTTGTTGCAAAGGAGTTGCGGAGAATTCCGGAAATAGTTCGTTTGAATTATACAACAGGAAACTACAGCATGTTTGCAGAAATAGTTTGTAAAGATATTAACCAGTTGCGTTTTGTGTTGCACGATGAATTGCAAAAAATAAAAGGCATCGAACGCACGGAAACTTTTATTTCTCTTGAAGAAAGTTTTGACAGAAATGTGCAGGTGTTCCAGGAGTAATATTCGTGAAACGACAGACGTTAATCGTGAAAACCTCACGTTTATCGTTTCATTTTTCACGGTTAACTACTTTTCTCCCTTTCCATTGATAGCTTCCGAATTTTCCGAAAAAGCCGGAGATGATTATGTAGAGAATGTGCAGTGGTTGTAAGAAAGGAAAATAAATTATTAATGATCGTTGATCGAAAAATTTGGCGACCGAATTCACGAATAAAAATTCAACAAAAATTTTCAGAATTAATAATGCAGCTGCTATTAATAAAAATTGAATATTCCAAAATGCTACAATTGCTAAAACCAGGAATAATAAATTGAAACAATAGACTAAAAGCAATACCCAAAAAATTCTTTTGTCGTCATAAACATCTGCTTTACTTGCCCAGCGGATTCGTTGATTAAAAAAATTTTTCCAGCTTGATTGTGATTGTGTGGTAACAATTGCATTTCTGTTTTTCAGATAGAAAATATTATCCGAGTATTTTTTATAAATTTTATGCATGAGTAACATGTCATCACCTGAAGGAATGTTATCAATATTCTTAAACCCATCCACTTCAAAAAAAACATTTTTTTCATAGGCAAGATTGGCGCCATTGCACATGGAATGGAATTTTTTCGAAACTGAGGCCGCGGTTATTCCCTGTAGTGTGATAAAATCGAGTGTTTGAAAAATATCCAGCAAATTAGTAGAGCATTTTATTCTCACCGGGGCTGCAATAAATTTTGCGTTTGTTGTTTCATAAAAACGGACAATTGTTTGCAGCCATGTATTATTAAATGTGCAATCTGCATCTGATGTTACTATTAAATTTCCTTCCGCATTATTGATGGCTGTTTCAATGGCTAATTTTTTATACGCTTTGTTTTTGTTTGAGTCTGTTATATGATCTGAAAGTTTTAGTTTTTTAAAATTCATTTCTTCATGAGGAAAATTCTGAAGAACACTCCAGGTGTTATCGGTAGAATGGTCATCAACAACAATTACTTCGTACAAATTTTTAGAATAGGTTTGATTTTTTAGGGAAGCGAGACAATCTAAAACATTTTGTTCCTCGTTTCGTGCGGGAATAATAATAGAAATTTTTGTTGAAAGGTTTGTTTTTAAAGAAGTAAAATCAGGAATAGATTTCCATGCGTTATAATAAAACAATATCAATGCCGCGTAAGAAAGAAATAATATTATTGATATAAGAGTCGCGATAAGCATTAATCAGTTTTTATCAGCCGGATGATTTCATCGGCATTTTTTTCTTTTAATAATTCGTGCCCGGAATTAATGATTGACAAAATACAATTCGATTCAATTCCATTCATGAATTTTTCGGCATTTTTGTAACGAATTACTTTATCAAATCTTCCGTACAATAATCTTAACTGAATATTATTAGCGCGAATATCCTGTTTTATTTTTTTTATGTTTGGTTTGAATTGTCGCATGACTGTCCAACGATCATACAATTCGTTTCGCATTTGTTTATCGTGAAGATAATGATTGGCGAATTTAAAAACGCTTTGATTGACTAACCTGAGTTTGTCAGCAGTATTCATTAATAGAAAAAACCACGAAGGTTTATTCGCTGTAAAATAAAAAAGTTTGTTGCCAATTGATGTTTGCGTCGCAAGCCAATACCAAAAATTTATTTTCAATCCGTCTGGAGCTAATAAAATAATCTTTTCAATTTTGGTTGGAATTGACTGAAGCAAATGAAGAGCAACTCTTCCACCCATGCTGAATCCGAGCAAAGATATTTTTGAATTTTGGAAAGATGCTTCTTCAATTATCTTCTCTAAAATGGTTACTAAATCTTCTGGCGTAAATACCAGCTCTTCATTCCAAATTGTTTTGCCATGAAATGGGAAATCAATCGCGAGTAAGGTGAAATCATTTGCGATGCTTTTTTCGAGAAATGAAAATGATTCTGCAAATTCTCCATAGCCGTGAAAACACAAAAGCAGCTTGTCGCCGGCACCTGCTTTGTAATAATGAATTTGAGAGGATTTATATGAAATGAAGAAAGATTCCATAAGAGATTCTTTATTAAAACTAAGCATTCCGAAATTATTGCTTGAAACAGAAATCTGTTTGCAAATTCAAATAAGAATTCTTAAATTTGATTAGTTGTTTAACTAACTATATGCAAAACAACCAATTTAAAAAAGGGGAATTATACAGTTTTGTTACCGGCAAAGCTTCAACTGCAATAGCGCGCAGGCTGCAAAAAAAATTCAACACGGCGGGATTGAACCTGACCATTGAACAATGGAGTGTATTGTATCATTTATGGAAAGAAGATGGCATCAGTCAGCAGGAATTGTGCAACGCTACTTTTCGTGATAAGCCAAGTATAACAAGACTTGTAGACAATCTGGAAAAATTAGAATTGGTAAAAAGAGTGGCGTCGGAAAATGATCGGAGAATTAATAGAATTCATTTAACGAAACAGGCAGTGAAACTACAGGAGCAAACAATGGAACTCGCGGAAGAAACGTTAAATGATGCATTGAGCGGCGTTCCCGCAAATCAAATAAATTTGTGTAAAGAAGTGTTGCAGAAAGTTTACGATAATTTGAAGTAAGATTTCTCGCAAAGGTACGAAGGCGCAAAGGTTGATTAAACGGAAGCTGATACAAAAAAAGAAAAATCTAAAATCTGAAAATAAAAAGACATCTTGATTTTCGGATTTAGTTTTTAGATTTTAAAAAATTAGTTTTTTGTCTTTTGATTTTTTAAATTTTTACTTAAAGAATTTTTTATGAGCACGACTACAGAAACCAAAAAAGCGCTTCGCGGTGGCGAATGGTTAATTAAAGAAAGTAAACCATTTGAAACTTTTATTCCGGAAGATTATAATGAGGAACAACAAATGGTGAAAGACATGTGCGCTAGTTTTTTAGATAC
>DATHPY010000056.1:0-7017 GCA_035483315.1 Puia sp.
TGCAAACATTTTTCGGATGATCTCCGGAACTGCATTGAACAGTCACGATATGGCATGGCTCAGTGATCATTTGCCAAATGATGGATCAGTTATTTTAAAAGATGTGACTGCATCATTAACGTGTTTTGGAATTTGGGGACCAGCATCAAGAGAAATGCTTTCATTAATAACCAACCAAGATCTATCAACAGAAGCAATGCCTTTTTTAAGTATGCGAAAAACGAATGTCGGGACATTTTCTGCTGAATTGGTTCGTGTGACATTTGTCGGCGAATTGGGTTATGAAATTTACACCGATGTGAAAAATGGATATGCATTATGGGAATTACTTTGGAAAACCGGGCAACAATTTGGAATAGTCGCCTGTGGTTATAAAGCAATAGATTCACTTCGTTCAGAAAAAGGTTATTTGTATTGGGGATCGGATATCACTGCTGACGAAACACCATTGCAAGCCGGATTAAGTTTCGCTGTTTCTAAACAAAAAGAATTTCTTGGTAAGAAAAAAATGCTTGAACGCGAAATCAAAAAGAAATTAGTGACGATGATTTTAGAAAACCCAAAAGCAATTGTTCTTGGCAATGAACCAGTTCGTATAAATGGAAAAATTGCAGGTCGTGTTACCTCCGGTTCCTACGGAGCATATATTCGATCATCAATTGCATTTGTGTATTTGCCAGTTGAGTTAACTAACGTTGATATACATACGGAAATTTTGGTTTTTGGGAATTGGATAACTGCTAAAATTGTTCAGGGTCCTTTGTATGATCCAAAAGGATTAAAAGTAAAAACTTAATTTATTGATTGCAAACCCGTGCTTAAACTTCATTCAATCGTTTCTTATTTTCCTTTTAAGAATTGTTCTGCAGTGAGTATGGAGATTTCTGCATTTTTATAATCTTTTAAATTCCTGGTCAAAAGAATTTTTATACTGTTTTCCGTAGCGGAAAAATATTGAAGCGCATCTTCAAAATCTTTAAAATCTGATGAAAGGGCAAGTTCTACAATTTTATCCGTTACCGCTAAAACTGTTACTAAGGTTTTGAATTTAAATAACTTCTTTCTTGACTCTCCCGACGAAAACTGTCTTGACAAGATATAGTTTAAATTGGCAAAAGATAAAAAAGAAACGAAGAGTTTAATTTCATTTTTATCGGCAGCTGAAAAAAGATTTGCAGAATGGATATAAAATGGTTCCCGATAACTTAACAGATCAAGAATTATATCGGTGTCAACAAATACCTTTTCCATTATTTATATTTGTTGGTTAAAAAATCCGAATAAGATTTTTTATGATCAAAGTTCTTTGGCAAACTGATGATTCCCGATAAGCTTTTTACCAAGGGTGTTATTTTATCTTTATCTTTTTTCTCTTTATTGTTATCAGTTATCTTTTGAAGATAGTTTTCTATTATTTTAGAAAGACTTGTTCCATGCGCCTTCGCATAATCCTTGGCTTTTTCTATTATGTTTTGCTCCAGTTTAAGTGTCAATTTTGTATTCATAAAAATATGTTACGTACAAAAATAATAAATTTATACGTATAGTTAATTTTATTTTGTAATTAATTAACAACGCATCCGCTTAACTCGCAATAGGCTTTACTTCATATATCGCGCTGAAAAGATAAAGCTTTCCTGTGCTCACTTCTGTACATTGAAAACGCTTGCGCAATTTTTTTCCTTTTTTGAAAACGCTTCCGTCATCCATCTTAAATAATGCGCCTTCTGCGATTTGTTCAACAAGGAGCGAGCTGTCTTTCTTCAGATCATATCTTCGTAAAACACGCATCAGTGGCTCATCCGCACAACTGCTTGCAGGAAGATCGTGTAAAGATTTTTTTAATGCAGCGAGAATATCTTCCGGAAAAATATTCAGTTTTAAAAAGTCTTCGAGAATTTTTCTATATAATAATTTCCATTCTTTCCCGTGCGCCTGCACACGATTTCCATATTCCATGAATGTCACCAGGTGCGCCAGTTCATGAATGAGTGTAATAAGAAAAGAAAACTTATTCAAACTACCGTTGATGCTTATACGATGATTTTTTCCATTGACCGCATGACGGTAATCCCCCAAAACCGTTTTTCGTTCACGCGTTATCGTTAGGTGAACTTTAAATTGGTGCAGGTAATCCAATGCCAACTGCGCAGATTCTTCGGGTATAAATTTTTTGAGGTATGTAAGCGGAGCTTCTTTTTTAGACATTTTTCTGTTGCCTGCTCAGGCGCATTAATATTTTTATTTCTGTAAAAGTATAGATACAATATAATCCAAGGCATCCGAAAATTGCCATTTTATTTACCGCTTGTCGCATAATAAGAACATAAGCAAGCATGGCGATAACGCACACAAACATTTTCAATCCTAACCCGGAATATATCATCCGCAAAACAAAATGCGGATTATTATTTTGTAAAGCTTTTTGAAAAAGAATAAATGAAGTTGCTGTAGCAATAAATAGAATAAAATTACCAACACTCAGAACAAGGATATTAAAGCCAACCTTTGTCAATGGATCTTTAAACAGAATAGTAATAATGCTGCTGATAATAAATATTAATAAAACCGGCAGCAAGGTTCGAAATAAATTTTTGTTTTGCATTATCCCCAAAGATAAAACAATCAATACAATTGATGGAACGCGGATAAGTTATGATAGTTATGATTTAACAAGGTGAATCATAATCATCATAACTGATCTGCATTCTATTTTCTTCAAAAAATTATGATCTATGAAGTTGCCAGTTCAAAAGAAACTTCTTTCTTTTTTTCTGTGCTTACTTTACTGCTTCCCGCAGAAGTATTGACCATGTGACACTCACCATTAAAAGTTGCATCAGGTTCAATCTGCAATTTAGCAGCGGATAAATTACCGTTCACTTCGCAACCACCTTTCAGTTGCAACAGATCTTTTACTTTAATTGTGCCGGTAACTTTTCCTAAAATATCTGCCTGTTGACCGCTGATATCACCCTGCACACTGCCGTTTGCACCGATAATTACTTTTGCTGTGCAATTAATATTGCCAACTAAAGTACCGTCAATGCGCATGTCGCCGTTGCTGGTAATATCACCTTTCATGGAAGTGCCTGCGCCTATGAGGCTTGCGCTGGAGCCGGAAGATGACTCGCTTGAGAAATCGTTTTTGGATTTTGCGTTAAACATTGGAATTGGATTTAATCGTTTATTTTTTCGGGTTTCGGAATCGTCAAACTTGTTGTATCTTTTTTTACCGATGTCGTTCCCTGCAAAACATTTTTCAAATTTTGCAGATACTCATCTTTATACTTCATCTGCTCCTCTAACGAATCAGTTTGTATTTTTAGTTCACGCAACTCTTTAGTATTATTCACATCTCCATAACCGGGTATGTACACTTTTAGCGGCGTAAAAACTATCAATGCAACTGTTAAGCCGGTTAATAAAACAAAAATCGTGCTCAAAAAAATATAAACGCTCAGCCGGGATAATTTAAAAGTCACCACCTCTTCGTAAGTGTCGTCATTCATCACGACAAGCCGGTACCTATTTTGCAGTCTTTTAAGTGTTGAGTTGGCGTCAAATTTTGCCATAAAAAGCAGATTGTATTTAAAGGTAGCAACTTATATAAAATTGGACTGAAAAAACAATGCCATTTTATAATAAATTTCTTGAAAATCAGTTATTAAGACATTAGTTTGCGACGCGAACGAAACGGATATCGTGAATAAGATTACCAATTTATTAATAATCATTCTGTCTATTTTTTTCCTGGATGTTTCCGGGCAACCCACCTATTCTTCACTTGACATTACAAAACCTGCAAAATACGAGACCAGAACTTTAGGTTCTGAAAAAACAGACATAAAAAAATTTAAAACGCCCCGGCATTTTATTCAGAATACCATCACGCATTACAACGCTTATTTTAATTCCAACGTTAAGCTAAACGAAATTCTCGACAGGGCAAAAGCGCAGCGTCGCGATGATTACAACAAATTATTTTCTTTTTATAATTACGATCTTCAAACCACAGCAAAAGATAAAAGAGAACTCGATTCGATTATTTTTAAAGCCAACGCAGCAATTTTAAATCACGATCTGCGGAACGATTGGATTGATAATATGTATACGCTGATGGGCAAGGCATTTTATTTCAGCAATAAACTTGATTCGGCACACATCACTTTTCAATACATCAATTATGTTTTTGCGCCAAAAGAAGAAGGCGGTTATGATAAACCAATAGGAAGTAATTACGATCTTGAAACCGGGAACAGCGCATTAACGATTTCTACATTAGAGAAAAAAAACGCACTCAAAAAAGTTTTTTCACTTCCGCCGAGCAGAAATGAATCTTTCATCTGGCAAGTAAAAACTTATATCGCACAAAACTCAATGGGTCAGGCAAGCAGCCTTATTCAAATTTTAAAACACGATCCGCAATTTCCTGAAAGATTAAAATTCGATTTATTGGAAGTGCAGGCCTGGTGGTTTTATCAGCAGGCAATTTATGACAGCGCTGTTATCTATCTTGAAAAAACTTTGCCAAGTGCATTGAACAGGCAGGAGCTGTCAAGATGGGAATATCTTATCGCGCAAATGTATGAACGCTTAAAACAACCGCTGAAAGCGCAGGAGTTTTATGCAAGAGTAATTAAGCATACTTATAATCCGGTGATGGAAGTTTATGCAAGATTAAATTACATCAGGCAAAACCAGGGCGATGATGAAAAGTTAGTTGCGCAAAATATTGCTGCAATGGAAAGTATGGCAAGAAAAGCACGTTACGAAGATTATCGGGACATCATTTATTTCACCGCGGCACAAATTGAACTGGAACATAACCACAGGCCCGAAGGAATAAATTTTCTTTTAAAATGTGTAAAAAATACCTTGCCAAACAGCGATATGCGGAATAAAGCATTTATGCAATTGGCGGGATTGGCATTCTTTGATAAAAAATACAGGAACGCAAAAAATTATTATGACAGCGTGAGCGTATCAAACCCCGGTTCCATTGACAGTTTTGAGGTTTATAAAGAAAGAAAAAAAGCGCTTGATAAAATTGTTGCCGATTTAAATATTATTCAATTGCAGGATAGTCTGCAGCACGTGGCAAATATGACAAAAGAAGACAGGGATGCTTATATAAAAAAGTTGGTAAAATTATTACGTAAGAAACAAGGATTAAAAGAAGATGAAGATAGTTATACTGCCGGCGTCGGACTCAATTCTTTTAACAACGGCGGTGGAAATAATCCCTTTGGAAATGCTTCTGATAATACGGATTGGTATTTTAATAACAGCTCATTAAAATCAAGAGGCTTTAATGATTTTAAAGCCAAATGGGGCAATCGCCCGAATGCAGATAATTGGTTTTTGTCTTCCATGATCGCGCAATCGCAAAAAAGAATTACTGCAGACAAGGATAACGACCAGGCAAATGGACCGAACGGGAAAAATGGTGCGCCAACAGAAATATCTTTTAAATCTTTAGAAGATAATCTGCCGTTAACGCCTGATAAATTAAAAAAATCGAACGATTCCATTGAGCATGCATTATTCAGGTTGGGAAAATCTTATCAGGAAGGAATACCGGATTATTATTATGCTATTGATACTTACGACACTTTGCTGAACAGGTTTTCAAATACACATAGCCGTGAGGAAGCTTTATTCAACTTATATTATTGCTATTTAAAGATAGGCGATGATGCCAATGCAAACAGAATTTTACAAATGATGAAAAGGGATTACGCCACAGGAAAATACACGAGGATGATCATTAATCCTGATGAAGCAATGAATCCCGACAAGCTCACCAAAATTCAGGCAACAAAAAGATACGAGGATATTTATACGGCATTTATCGAAGGAAGATTTGAAGAAGCCATTGCAAAAAAGAAATCTGCCGACAGTTTGTATGGAGATAAATACTGGACGCCGCAATTACTTTTTATTGAATCGGTTTATTACATTCATGACGAACAGGACAGTGCTGCAAGAGTTGTGTTGAACCATATCATCAACCGATACACCGGAACACCGATGGCAGAAAAAGCAAAAACTTTTCTTGATGTGCTGAGCCGCCGCAAACAAATAGAAAATTATCTTACTAATTTAAAAGTGGAAAGAGCTAAAGAAGATTCCGTTGTTGCTATTGATGATAGAACGGTGACAAGAACAATGGATACTTCTCAAATGAAAAAGCAAAATAATGATGATACATTGGGCATAGCAAAAGCAAAAAGAAATATCGGCGCATTGCAACCGGGCAGGCAAAATCAAACTGACACATCGCAATCCGGCGGGCCAAAAATAAAAATAACCAACACGCAGCTTACGCAAATAAAAACAAACGCAACGCAACTCGCCGATCTGCAGCATCAAATGGATTCAATAGAGAATGCCGGTAAAAAATTGCATGCAGATTCTGTTCAAACTGCAATCGCGAAAGCAAAAATGGATTCGATTAGAAATGTTTTGCAAAAATTAAAATCAGATTCGGAACGGATGGTTAAAAATCTTCAGTCGCAACGATCTGTTTTCGCATTTTCGCCTGATAAACCGCATAATGTTGCCTTGCTCATCACAAAAGTTGATCCGGTTTATGTAACGGAAACGAGAAATGCCTTCAACCGTTACAACAAGGAAAACTATTACAATAAAACGATGACCATTAATAATGTTTCGCTGGATGACTCGACGAAACTTGTTGTGATCAGCGGATTTGACAGTGCAAATGATGCATTGAATTATATGGAACAGGCAAGAAAACTAGCGCCAAGAGAAATTATTTCGTGGCTTCCGGCAGCAAAATATTCTTTCATTATTATCAGTGATGAAAATCTTGAAAGGTTAAAAGTCAATAAAGATCTTTCGGAATACAGGAAATTCCTTTCTGCATTTTTCCCGGGCAAATTTTAAAACCTGTTATCGTCATTTCGAACGAAGCCTTCGGGGACTTCCACTTTACAGAAACTTACGGCGAAGTGAGAAATCTCTTATTAATATTCTAAAATATTCTAACCC
>DATHPY010000057.1:0-2730 GCA_035483315.1 Puia sp.
TGGATGAATAACCATTTTCAGATCATGTTCTTCGGCGACAGGAATTATTTCTTTTAAAAAATAAAATAAATGGTCGCGTAATTTTTCGGCATCAATATCTTTATAATTATTGAGAGCAAATTGAAATTCTTTTATGGAAAAACTTTCTTCACTCCCCGGCAGCCCAGCGATAATATTTTGTTTTAGTTGTTTTTTTTCTTTTTCGGACATTCCCGAAAATCTTTTTTTTGCCCTCGTCATTTCTTCTTTAGTGTAATCTTTTTCTGCGTTTTTTCTTTTTAAAATAAAAACATCAAAAGCAATAAAAGCAGCTTTCTCAAAATATAAAGCTTTCGATCTGTCGGGAAGTGTGTAAGACAAATCGGTTCTTGTCCAATCTATCACAGGCATAAAATTGTATGCAACAATTTTAATTCCACAGTCAGCAAGATTTTTGAGCGTTTGTTTATAATTCTCAATGTATTTTTTATAGTTAGCTTTTTGCATTTTAATATCTTCATGCACCGGAACGCTTTCCACGACATTCCATATCAGACCTGTCTTTTCAATTATTCTTTTTCTTTTGAGTATCTTTTCTTTCGTCCACACTTCTCCGTTAGGAACCTGGTGCAAAGCCGTAACAACGCCTGAACAACCCGCCTGTCTTATATCCCAGAGACTCACCGGATCATTTGGACCAAACCAGCGCATTGTTTGTTGCATTAAATAATGACTCATTATTGATCAGCTTCTTTTTTGCTTAATAATTTTTGCATCGTTTCTTTTACCCCATTTTTCATTAACAATTCAATATTTTTTGTCACCGCTTCATTAAATCCCGGAAATGAATTGAGATCCATACTCCACAAATTTTCATCTCCCAATATATCCGAAACTATTGCGTGAATATTTTTTCCATTCCATTTCTCATTCAGTATGGCTGCCATGTCGTCATTAATTATATAACCTGAAATTCCATTGTTGCCAATAAATTTGCCCTCTGCATTTTTTTTACTTTTCATAAACAATATATAACCCGAAAAACCCAAAGCAATACATTCAGGAACATTGTCAGTTTGCTGATAATGCTTTTTTAATATCGGCACGTTCCGCATCAGCATTTTAGAAGTGTATTGCAAAGTTATATTCAGCCAGAGATGTTCTATAAAAGGATTTGAAAAACGATCAATTACATTATTGCCAAATTGTATTGCATCATCAATAGTTATTTGCTCATTGACAACTGACGCTGCTATTTCTCCCAACATTAATTGCTTTACAAAATTTTTGAAATAAGTGTTTTGCATCGCGTCCTTTACAGTTTCAAATCCTGCTAACACAGCCAATCCGCAATTCAGTGTATGTGTTCCGTTTAATAATCGCAATTTTAGCTCCCTGAATTTTGTAATATCCGGCGCGATTATCACTCCTTCATCGCATTGGGAAAAAGATAATTTTTTCTTCACAGTTTCGCTTCCAGTTTCAATTGCCCACAAGCGATAAGGTTCAGCCATGATCATTAACTCATCTTCATAACCCATTTTATTTTCGATACTGATCTTATCCGCAGCATTTAATTTTCCCGGAACAATTCTATCTACAAGTGAGCTGCAGAGATCATTATGTTTATTAAGCCAATCAATGAACTCATCGCTTAATTTATTTTGTTTAGAAAGTGTGATGAGAATATTTTTTAATTTTGACGCATTGTCGGGAATCAATTCAGTAGGAATTATGACCAGCCCTTTTTGAATATTTCCTTCATAAAAAACAAATCGTTTGTATAAAAGCGATAATAATTTACCAGGAAATGATGACGGCGGATTCGCAAAAATATTATCATTATCAAGTAATGTTATTCCAACTTCAGTAGTATTTGAAATAATAATTTCAAGATCATTACTGATGGCGCATTGCAAAATTTTTTCCCATTCAGTCGTCGCGGATAATACCCTGCTTATTGAAGCATTAATATAAGTTTCATCAATTATTTTTTCCTGTTCAATTCCTTTTACACAAATCGTATATAATCCGTTTTGCCCGCCAAAAGCATCAGCGCTTCCATAAGTTGTTGATTTCACCACAACAATTCTTCCGTTAAAAATATTTTGTTTATTGGCTTCATCAATAAAATAATCAGGTAACGCTCTTAACAAAACGCCGGTACCGAATTGTAATACTTTTTCTGGTAATTGAAAATAATTTATACCGGGAGCATTATTTTTTTTTGATAATAACTGCAGGGATTGTTCAGATAAAGTCATTCGTAAAATTCTTATTGGGGTTGCATGAATTCAATATTATGCTTTTTGGCAATAGCAATAAGCGTTGTTTCCAGATCATCTTTTTCATTTTCTGTCGCCTTGGAAAAATAAAACCTGTGTTTTTTTTCTGACTTTGAAATAAATCGCACACTTGTATATCCGAACTGTATCTTTTTTATTTTTTTCCATTCGAGTTGAGATGCCCACGGAAAACGCCACCGGTATCTTACAAATTCATCCGTAATTAAAATGTATTTTTTATTACTTGTTTTAAATAATTGCAAGGTCAGCAAAATAATAATCACCAAATTGATGAGTATCGCTGCCCATTCCTGCTTTGAAGCATGCCGTTGAATTAAAGTAAAAAATTTGTAGAATAAATAAGCGCTGGCCAAAAAAACATAAGCCGTTACCAATAATTTAAATAACCGGTTAAAAAAGGTTGAGTTTTCGCTGCTGTTTTTAATGTCAATCCTGTACATAAGCA
>DATHPY010000058.1:0-9835 GCA_035483315.1 Puia sp.
ATTGATCTTCTCTGTTGCTTTAATCAGGCTTATCCAATTGGCTTCTGATTTAATATCTGATGCAGCAATTTTTTTCAAAACACCAGCCTTTTCATAATCGCTGCTGATCGTGCTGGCGGCGTCAAGTGTTTCTCCAAAGGCAGACTCGGGAATGTTGATACCGGTAGCGAAAACCTTTTTTAAGACAATGCCTTTTTCATAATCAGCGGAAATTCGTGTGGACGCATGTATCACTTCAGCAAAACGGGATTCGGAGATCTTATTTCCATCAATCACATCGGTAAGAACACCAGCTTTTTCATAATCGGAGCTGATTGTGTTTGTAATGTCTATCACTGCCGTAAATTCATCATCAGTCAATTCCTGGTGCAGAATATTTTTCACTGCTTTTGCTTTTTCATAGTCGGAATGAATGCTTTTTACAGCGCTGAGAAAAGCTTTGGCAGTGGCAGCATTTCCCAAATATTTTGAAGAGAACGCCTCAAGCAACTGACCTTTCTCGTAATCCGAACTAATCAGCGATTGCACGACGTTCGCTATTTCCATCATATCCGTTGAAGAAAGAGAATTCGTTTTCAGCAAAAATTGAAGATATAATCCCCGCACATAATCGGTCTTCATATTCTTTACTTCGTCCATGACAGCCTTGGTGCCTCCGTTTTGGTAAATGCGTGCAACCCGGTCCTTTGCACCGATACCATAATCAATCATTACCCGGATTGCGCTTGCTACAACATTTTTTTCATCATTATTCAGCGTAGTTTTTTTGTCTCCTCCATTTATCTCGTATGCAATTTTACCCGACGCATCTATAGTGACGATAAGCGTTGTCCCATTTTTTTGATAGCGAAGAAATCCATCATTGGGAAATGATCTGAAACCTTTTTCGTCATCAGTAAAAGAGATTTCTCCCGAATAAGAAAGCTTGAAGTTCAGGTTATCGTCGTTGATGGATACCGAAGAATGTCCATTATTATCGGATACCGAAAAGGATGCATGATTTTCCTGTGTGTAACCTGACCAGGCCAAGCATAGTGTGAGCGCTGCAATGAGTATTAATTTTCTGTTCATGTTGAAAAAATTGAGTGGTGATGCTTGCTCCGCTACGAATAAAGTGCCACAAATTTATAATAGTAATTTTCAATGAGAAACGAATTAAAGCGAGATCTGGCATTGTATCAGAAACGGACAGTTCCAGGAAACTTTGTCACGCTAATGATACAAGTAATGACAGAAAACGAGCAAAAAAAATTCTTCTAAAAAAGGTTAAGTTTTTGGAACACACACGAAATGTTTTGAACATTTTTTGCCTCATTGATCTTCGGCTATTCATGAGCGTTAGCATCATCAACGATTAGATGCGTTTATCGTAAAAATGATAGGACAAAATCAAAAAGCAGCAAAGACGCTTTCTATTAAATTTAATCTACGATAATATGCCTGAATAAAACATACAAACAACGAGATGTAACAGTCCTTGCATTGATGGATTCCACATTTACCGGTGAATTCACCGGCATTTTATAAAACCTTTTGCCGACAATTTTAGCCGCTTACCCGTATTTTACTTCCGTTTGCCGTAAGCTGCTGGTTTTAAAAAACAGACCGGAATAAATTTATAGTCTAAATTAATTTTTGTGAGAAAAATACTTTTTGTAACCGCAGCCTTATCGCTGATAATATTATCTGGTTTTGCACAACCTCCCACAGGAAAAAGAAATGGACCACCACCCTCTATCGGACGTGCTTTTGGAAAAGTCACCGATTCCGCAGCCGTTCCTTTACAGGTTACTGCAATCATTTTAAAACAGGTCAATGACTCTGTTACTAAAAAAAAGAAATTGATATTATTAAAAGGTATGGATACCAAAGCCGGTGGTGAATTTAATTTTGAGGATATTCCTATCGTTACGCAACTCGTTCTGCGCGTATCTGCAGCAGGATACAAAAGCAAAGATGTGTCATTTATGATCGTTCCATCCGGTGGCGGCGCAGCTGGTTCGGGGAATTCGTCAGCAGGAGGCATGCCTTCATTTGAAAAAGATCTTGGTTCAATAGTAATGGAACAGTCCGTGAAAGAGATGAGTACAGTTACCGTAACTGCGCAGGCACCGGCGATGAAACTCGAGCTGGATAAAAAAGTTTTTAATGTTGAAAGAAATATCGTGAGTGCAGGCGGAACAGCGCTGGATATTATGCGCAGTGTGCCATCAGTGAATGTGGATATTGATGGCAACGTTACGCTGAGAGGAAACGCCCCTACTATTTATGTGGATGGAAGACCGACTACACTGACGCTCGATGAAATTCCCGCTGATGCGATCCAGAGCGTTGAAGTAATGACAAATCCTTCGGCTAAGTATGATGCATCTTCTACAGGTGGTATTTTAAATATTATTTTAAAGAAGAATCGTAAGGAAGGATACAATGGAAATATTTCTGCAGGCGTAGATTCACACGGCGCGCCGAATGGACTGGCAAGTTTTAATGTCAGGCAGAATAAAATAAATTTTACAGGAACATTTTTGATCAATGAAAACAAGAGTCATACTACGGGAAATACAAACAGGCTTACCACGCTTTCTCCAGATACAGCAACCAAATTGTTGGAAAATGACCTGACAAAAAATGGAGGAGGTTTTTTGTTTGGCCAGGTTGGGGCAGATTATTTTGTGAGCAACAGAACAACTATCTCTGCATCATATATCCGCGTGCATGGTTCCATTAAGCCAACTGAAACTTCACAGTTGCAGAGCGACAGTATCTTTAATGGTGTTTCTGGTCAATCTTTTTACAGCACACGCTATTCGAATTCTAACCTTGCTGTTGATGTGAACGGAGTTAATGCAGGATTGAAACATAATTTTACTAAAGATGGAGAGACCTTAACTGCAGATGGTTCTTTCTTCGGCGCTAATGCTACGAGCGTTGCAAACTATCTGACAAATTATTATGAAGGCCTTCCTGGAAGCAATATTTATTCCACGACCAGGCAACAGACAATTGCCGCAGCCGATCCCCGTTTCCTGACTATTCAAAGTGATTATACAAATCCATTGAGTTCCAAATCAAAATTAGAAGCCGGCGTCCGTGTCAGCATCAACAAACTGACTGATGATAATAATACTTTTTCGCCGGATAAAAATGGAACTTATGTGAAGGATTCTCTTGCAGCGAGCAACTACACCAGCACAACCAACGTGTATGGCGCTTATGTAAATTTCTCCAGTGCAATAAAAGACTTTGGCTACCAGCTTGGGCTGCGTGGAGAAAGTTCAAATTATACTGGTCAGTTGATATCCACCGATCAGCATTTCAGTAACAAATATCCGTTAAGCCTTTTCCCTTCACTTTTTTTAAGTCAGAAATTTGGAAAGACAGATGAATTGCAATTTAGTGTGACGAGGAAAATCACGAGACCAAATTTTTTCCAATTGATTCCTTATACAAATTATGCTGACACATTGAATATCACCCGGGGTAATCCGGCGCTCGTTCCACAGTTCACAGAAAACTTTGAATTGTCTTACCTGAAAACATTCAAACATGCGAACACTTTATTGATCTCCGTTTATTATAATTATACTTCAAACCTGATCACGCATTACCAGGATACCGGCATCAATCCGATTGGAGAGAAAGTACTCATCAATACCTACGAAAATGCCAACGATAGTTACAATTATGGTGCGGAAATGACCACTACGGATAATATCACTAAGTGGTGGGATCTTTCCCTCAATATCAATTTTTACAATTCAAGGATCAATACCAATAATCTCAATCAGCCTTCACAGCCTTCGTTGTGGAGTTATTTTGGAAAATTTAATAATAACTTTAAGTTGCCCGGAAATTTCACGATACAACTAACGACCATATACCAGTCAAAAACAAACCTGCCCGTAAATACCGGAGGACAGTCGTTTGGTCCGCAAACGTCGACGACGCAAAGCGCGTCTCAGGGATACATCAAATCTTTCTATGGCGTTGATATGGCTGTAAAAAAGACCTTTTTGAAAAATAATGCTGCTTCAGTTACTTTAAGTTTTTCGGATATTTTCAGAACGAGATGGTCAGATCAGTTCAGTCAAAGTCCTTTCTTTACGCAGGAGTTTGACCGGATAAAAGATCCTCAATTGGTAAGAGTTGTTTTTGCATATCATTTCGGGAAAATGGATATGTCAATATTTAAAAGAAAGAACATGCACACGCAGGGAATGGGCGATGCCGGGCAGAGCCTGCAGCAATAATATTCGACTGACATAAAATTTTCTATAGTTGATATATGCAAATCTTTGTTGCCCTTGTTTGTTTTCGGTTAGCCATGAGCATTAGCTGTACCAATAAGTAAATCAATTTTTTCTTTTACACGATCAATTCTTTTATCACCTTCCATTAAAAAAATATTTCAACGCACCGGTTGACCATAAAGCCCACAATATTAAAACAGGCTGGAAAAATAAGCGGATTAGTCTTGCCCGGTCGGTGTTCAAACCAAATGCGTTAATGCTGCCCGTGTATTGCGCAATATTTCCTGGAAAGATGAGCACGTAAAATGTGGCAAGCGCTACGCCGACCCAGATTTTTTCACTGGTCCAGAACATCATGACCAGTCCCAACGCCATTTCAACGACCCCGGATAAAATAACCACCAGGTCTTTGGAAAGCGGGATCCAATTAGGTACCTGCGCCTGGAATTCCGATCGCTGAAAACTAAAGTGCGCAACGGCAGCGAATACCATGAACGCCCCGAGAATTATTCTCGCTGCATTTTGCAGTCCGCTGGTTGGTATGGTATGTATCATCACCCTAAGGTAAATAAAAACGCAGGTAGAATTTTTTAGCTGAACAAAACTAATTTTATTGGTAATTAATTACTACTTATATTAGTACTTATTTTTAATATAAAAAACAACAACATGACAACAAAAGAAATTGCGGCAAGATTAAAAGAACTCTGTGACCGCGGTGATTTTACGGGAGCTTTAAATGAATTGTTTTCTCCTGATGCGGTGAGCATCGAGCCGGAAGCAGGCGGTGGTTTTGAAAAAGAAACCAAAGGGCTTCCAGCGATTCACAAAAAAGGGGAGCAGTGGAACTCGA
Source organism: Puia sp. (assembly GCA_035483315.1). Lineage (GTDB taxonomy): Bacteria > Bacteroidota > Bacteroidia > Chitinophagales > Chitinophagaceae > Puia. Next base: position 5,104 of record DATHPY010000058.1, read on the forward strand.
TGGTGGAAGCTTACCACGGAATCACCATTTCCGAGCCTATTATAGCCGGAGGATCTTTTGCGCTCGCGATGACGATGGATGTAACGATGAAAGGCAGACCACGTTTTGCCATGAGCGAACTTTGCATTTACAAAGTAAAGGATGGTAAGATCATTTCAGAGGAATTCATGATGTAAGCGGGAGGCAACGGATTATGATCAATTCTTCGGTTATGCATGCAAGTTAGTTGGCAAACGAATCCTGCTAACAATTAACATTATTTTGGTGAGGCGCCTTATAACAACATAATAAATAAGAATACTTTTAGTTACTAATTACCAAAAGTGTTTCGCTATTCTTCTTTTTTATTTTTAACGGTCGCCTTTACTTCCTGCGCTACCATAATAAACAGGCGAACTACTGACGTTACAATAATTTCAAAAACGGATTCGGTCAGGTTTTATATTAATGGCGATTCTTCAATATGGAGTAAGGCGCCGCAAACTTTTGCAGTTGGACGTTCAAAAAATGATCTGCTGATAACTGTAAAAAAAGATACTGTGCAAAAGGTATTTTCTATAAAAAGAAAATTATCAATTGCTTTTTTGCTTGGTAATATTTTTTCAGGCGGTATTTTCGGTTATGCAATTGATCTGTATTCTCCTAAAAGATTTACTTATCCCTCTGAAGTTAGTATTGACTTTGATAAAAATACTTATTCAATAAGAAAACAATTATTGAATCCTGAAAAAGGTTTATTGAATTTTAATTTGTCAATTCCGGAAGGAAATCTTTTTTATATGAGACAAGCGAAAGAATATGGAAGTTCTGGTGGGTTTTTGGGATTGACAGGCGGAGTTCAATATTATATTTCCAATAATCATTCCATTGATTTGAATGGTGGAATAGCAGGCGATCTGTTACTTCCAATTCCGGTTCCTGTAGATTATTTCGGGCCTCATACAACATCTTCGATCTTTTTTGTTGCAGCTAAATTCGGAAGCGATCATAAAAGAATTCATTATGCTGCGGGATTTCAATTTAGCCGGAGTTTTTATAATAGGTATAACATTCGTGGATCAAGTGCCTCTCAGGATTCATCATTTGGTATTGATCAGAATAACGCAGGACTCGCATTATCTGCATATTATCGTTTTTCAAAAACATTTTCAATTGGCGTGAATTATAACCCGTCGTTAATTGCGTGGGAGAACGAGAAAGCAAATTTTCTTTATTCTCATTTAATTTTTCTTGATCTTCTTTTTGAATTTGAAATTCGCAGCCCGCAAAAGAAAAAAATTAAATAGTTATAACGTCTCATCAGTCTGATACAAAATCATTTTCCCTATTGACTATTCACCACTTCATTCATTTTCTAAACGATATTCTTCTTTTAATTCTTGCAATAAAATATTTGCCTGTTTAACGGAAGAATCTGCATAGGCAACATTTATGTGCATGAACCGCGATCTTGCCAGCTCTACATATTGATTAAAAAGAACTTTATCTGTAGTTAATAATGGTGGATTGCTTCGTGTGAAAGAATCTATGCTTTGCCACTTATGCCCTTTTTGATAAATGATATTTGCCATTTCAAGGTATTTAAAAATAAAAAGTAACGCTCTGCTTTTTCTTGCTTCGGTATAAATACCTGAATTGTCTTTTTCGGTGTCTTCGAGCAAGCGGCAAAGTCTATCGTATTTTGCTGCATCGGTGCCAATGTTTTTTTCAAAATATCGCAACGAACCCGAACTTTTCATTTGTTCAAAAGTGGCGTCGTTGGAAACAAAATGCCTGTGAGCACATCCAAAAAGTCCATACCAATATAATTTACCAGATGGAATATTTTTCGGTTCATCAGCCGAAAGCAGTTGCATGAATGTGTCAACATTATTTGCGGAGAAGTTAAAGTAAATCCGGTAACCGCGCAACTGTGCAGTATCAGCTTCAAGATCTTTTATCATTGATCTGGCAAATTCTTTTGCGCGTGAGTGCTCAGTGATATTTTCACGAATTGTTTCTGCAAAAAAACCAAGTGTTACGGCAAGAAATATCATTAAGAACTCCAGAAAATATTCTTTGAAACTTTTCTTTTCTACATTTGGATGATGATGAACTTCCATTGTTTAGTTTACGGTTTTGAGTTTTGAATCTTTTACATTTGGACTTTCCGGACTTCTAACTTTTTTATGACTGTTTACTTTTCATCATGTGCCAAACAAAGGCTACTGCAAAACCAATCGCTAAATACATAAGAAGTTTGATCACGCGGTATTTTGTATTGCTGTTCATTTTAAAAAATTATTATAATGATGTATTTCTATTTTTTATCTTTAGTTTTTTTCATTCACTAAAATTGAAAGTTAATGACGATTTGGTACTTAAAAAATAAAATCGTTTTTAAAAATACAGAAATGAGAATCTTTAAATGAAAAGAACAAACTGTAAATTTCAGTTTGTTCTTTTTAGCGAGAGAGATCTTTCTATTAAATTCTTACAGGCGGTTAACCGATTTTAATACCCGGGATTTTGACTCACATTCGGATTTGCATCAGTTTCTATTTGTGGTATCGGCATTTGTCTTCTTGTGTCTGTAGCAGGTATCAACAACGGAGTTTGGCCCGGATATTCATGCGAATTATTTTCCCTGGTGATATCAAGATTCAAACGAATAAAATCCCAGTAACGAAAACCTTCAAATGCCAATTCTTTTCTGCGCTCATTTAAAATATCTGTTTCCAATAAATCTCCGGTGTCGGTATATCCGGCAAATGAAGGATCTCTTTGTTGAGCAACCAGGTTCAATGTTATTAATGCATCAGGATCATCTCCATTAAAATGATAAGCTTCTGCAAGTATCAATAAAACTTCTGCATAGCGAATTACTTTTGTATTATCTGTTCCATCAGGATTAGAAGTGTTTGGATATTTATTTACGATCCACACACTATCCCCTGCACGCGTGCCTGCAATAATCAGCGATTGTCTGGCATCAGTTACAGTGTATGATTGATACAATCCGTTTGTGCATAATGCATCTCCGTAACCATCCTGGCTGTAAAATGCATCAAGTGCATCAGTGAAAAGATAATCAATCCGGTCATATTCAATTTCAAAAATAGTTTCTACTCTGTCTGTTCTTGGAGTAAAAGATGCCCAATAAGACTGCAACTGATCGCTTGTTGTTAAAGTATATCTGCCGTTGTTTACAATATCCAGCGCGTATGTTTGTGCGGCTTGCCAATTGTTCATAAACTGGTATACTCTTGCAAGAATCGCTTCAGCTCCATATTTATTTATATACGCCGAACTTTTATCATCTTCATTGATCATGTTAATTGAATTATACAGATCGGATAATATCTGCGCGTACACTTCATTTACTTTTGCTCTTGCAGGTTTTATATTCGGATCATATTTTAGTATCAGCGGAACACCGTCGGATGTAGAATCAACAGTGTATGGTTTTGCAAACTGTCTTATCAATTCAAAATACATTAATGCACGTGCAGCATAAGCTTCTCCTTTTAATTCACTCACCTGCGAAGAACTGCTGTCAATAACTGCATTGATAACATTATTAGCGCGAAGAATTACAGTATATGCATCTGCCCATGTTCCATCAACAAAACCATCGCTCACTGTTACAGAATATTGCCATTGTGATAAATATCTTCCGGAGTTTGATGCGGATATATAAATATTGTCGGCCATCAAATCTCCGATTATCGGAAGTGTTCTTCCATATAAATTTGCTGTGCGCATTCCCGCATACATTCCATTTACGGCAGAGGTCATATCGTTTACAGATTGTATTGCGTCCGCTGCTGCAACAGAACTGTAAGGATTTTCGGTAAGAAATTTCTTACCACAACTATTTAAAAATAGTGTTATAAGAAGTGCTGATATTATGGTGAAATATTTTTTCATAATTCCTGAATTAATGATTTATTAGAATCCGATGTTTAAGCCGGCAGAGAAACTTTTTTGAATAAATATCTGCAGATTATTTTCTCCCTGTAGTGGAGTGCTGCTTGGTCCGGGAGTTCCATTTTCAGGATCAAAAACAAGATTTTTATCAAAAGTTTTTGTCCAGAAATTAGAGCCTCTTACATAAAAAGTAACGCTGGCTAATTTAATTCTGTTTAATAAAGATGGAGGAACCTGGTATGAAAGTGTAACGTTTCTTAAACGAATAAAACTTCCGTTGTAAACATATCTTGTAGAACCAAAATCTGAATTGGACGAATTGAAATAAACGAACTGCGGAATATCGGTTTTGTCACCCGGCTTTTGCCATCTTCTCAATTCTTTTTGATTGGTATTATCTGCCGGAGTTGCGCCATCATTATTAATAAAACTTCCTAAACCATCGTACAATAAATTTCCATATTGAAAACTAAATTGCGCATCAAGAGAAAATCCTTTGTAAGAAAATGTATTGTTGAAGCCACCTAATCCTTTTGGATCTGCATTGCCAACAACAACTCTTGTAATCTGGCTTATATCGCTCGTCGTAGTTTTTTTAGTTCCATCCGTGTACCATAAAGGCGCGCCGGTTTGCGGATCTGCGCCTGCCCACAATCTTGTATAAATACTTTGCACATCTTTTCCAACTCTTACTAAATAGGGAAGATTAGTGATGTCCTGTCCCTGGTATAATTCTGTTACTTTATTTTTATTGAATGCTATATTGAAACCTATATCCCAACGAAAAGCGCCTTTTATTGGTGTTGCATTAAAAGTAATTTCC
>DATHPY010000059.1:0-3447 GCA_035483315.1 Puia sp.
TTTGCCACATCAATTAATTCCCGAAATTATTATTGATGCGGAAATAAAATTCTCAGACATCACGCCATCCTTTTATAAAATTCTTTGCCAGATGGAACCTTTCGGTCCGGAAAATATGCGGCCGGTTTTTATTGCAAAAAATGTAATGGACAGCGGCTATTCAAAAATCGTGAAAGAACAGCATATTCGCTTTTCATTAAAACAAGATAACATTGTTTTCAGCGGAATTGGTTTTAACATGTCTGAAAAATTTTATTTACTGCAAATGAAAAAACCTGTTGATGTTGTTTTTATATTGGATGAAAACGAATGGAACGACCAAAAACATCTCCAAATGAAAGTGATTGATTTTAGATTGTCTGAACTTTGATTAAGAGATGACATCTTTTGAAAAGATGTCATCTATACTTTAAAATTTCTTACACACCAATTTTGCTTTTCTCTTTTCCTTCAATTAATTCAACACTTCGGTTAATGAATGCCGTTAGATTATTTCCTTTTAATAATCCCTGCGAGAGCAATGCAAGGTCGGCAAGATTATGAACTACTTTTTGCTGCTTGTCTTCGTCATCTTCGTTCAGCACATTTTGAAAAATCGGGTGATTTCCATTCACTGTTAATGTGACTTCATCCGGCATGTTTGCATAAAAACCGCCCATCGGTCCGCTCATTGCAGCCATATCTTTCATTCGGCGCATAAATTCCGGGCGTGTGGCAACAACTGGAGAAGCCTCCGGACTTAACCCTTTTACTTCAACAGTAACATGCAGCAAAGGCATTTCGATGGCGAATAATTTTTCCAATTTTTCTTCATCATTTTTATTCAAAACACTTTCAGAAGTTTCCTGTTTGTCAATTAAGTTGTCGGCGATATCGCTGTCAACTCTGGTGAAATGCACACTGTCCCATTTCATTTCCATTTGATTGATAAAACCTGCGTCCACCAAAGTTTCCATCTTCAAAACAATATATCCTTTTGCCTTTGCCTGTTGAATATAACTGTCTTGCTGAACAGGATTTGTGGTATAAAGAATAACTAATTTTCCATCCTTATTTTTTTGCAATGCTTCGGCGGCAATTCTGTATTCTTCGAGTGTGTAAAATTTGCTGCCGTCAGTATCTTCCATAATGTGAAACTTGTTTGCTTTTTCCAAAAACTTATCATCAGTCATCATTCCGTACTTCACAAACAAGCCGAGACTTTCCCATTTTTCTTCAAACTCTTTTCTTTCCTTATTAAAAATTTCCTCGAGTTTATCAGCGACTTTTTTTGTGATATGATTATTAATTTTTTTCACATTCGGATCTCCCTGTAAATAACTGCGACTAACGTTTAAGGGTATGTCAGGACTGTCAATTACGCCATGCAATAACATTAAAAATTCCGGAACAATGTCTTTCACTTCATCAGTTACAAAAACCTGGTTGCTGTATAATTGAATTTTATCTTTCTGAATTTCGTAGCTCTGTTTAATTTTGGGGAAGTATAAAATACCTGTTAAGTTGAAAGGATAATCAACATTGAGATGAATCCAAAACAAAGGCGCTTCCCCAAACGGATATAATTCTTTATAAAATTTTTCGTAATCTTCTTTGGTTAATTCGCTTGGTTTTTTAACCCAAATCGGAGTTGTGTTGTTGATGGGTTTTATTTCTTCATCTTCTTTTTTTTCTTCGGCAACATCATTAAAATAAATTGGAACCGGTAAAAATTTACAGAATTTTTCAAGTATTGATTTGATACGATAAGCATCCAAAAATTCTTTGCTGTCTTCATTAATGTGAAGAACAATATCTGTACCGCGGTTTTCTTTTTCTGTTTCTTCAAGCGTGTATTCCGGGCTTCCGTCGCATTCCCATTTAACTGCTTTTGCGTTTTCTTTATAACTCTTCGATATTACCTCAACTTTTTCGCTCACCATAAACGCAGAGTAAAAACCAAGCCCGAATTTTCCGATGATATTATTTTCGTTTTGTCCCTTGTATTTGTTCACAAATTCTTCCGCGCCGGATAATGCAACCTGGTTAATATATTTATCAACTTCTTCAGCAGTCATTCCAATTCCTTTGTCGGAAATAGTTATTGTTTTATTTGCTGCATCCAATATGACGTTAATAGATAAGTCACCAAGTTCACCTTTCGCTTCACCGATTGAGGAAAGTGTTTTTAGTTTTTGTGTTGCATCAACAGCGTTGCTTATTAATTCACGAATAAAAATTTCATGGTCGCTGTATAAAAACTTTTTGATGATAGGGAAGATGTTTTCCGTTTGAACCCTGATGTTGCCTTTTTGCATGATTTACTTTTTTGTTATTCTCTCGCAAAGACGCGAGGGCGCAACGTGGCGTTGTAGCGTCTTTGCGAGAAATATTTTTTAAAAATTAAGTTGGTCAGACGGAGACCGTCAGACCAGAGTGCAATATCAAACGAAATGCCATTTGAAAGTTTGTGACAAGAAGTCTGTTAAGTATGAACTATGAGCTAAGAAGTATGAAGTTAGAGAGATGGATTTGTGAACTGAAGCTTAATAGCAGCACTACAGCCGAATGGATTGCGACGCAACTATGATGCTATGAAAACTGATGCTGTTATCATAATAGTTTTGAGTTTGTAGTTTAGAGTTTGCAGTTTTCCAAACTCCCGACTTCCGACCTCCCACTTCATACTTATAATTCATACTTCTTTTTTGCCTTTTACCGCAAAAACACTACTTTTGCAGCCCATTTTACATTTTTAAAAACAAACAAAAAACAGGGAAATGAACAATTATGAATTGATGGTGATTTTTACCCCTGTGCTTTCTGAAGAGGAGTATAGAGCTTCTCAGAAGAAATTTTCTGCCTTTGTAAAGGAAAATGGCGGGAAAATAGTGCACGAAAATCCCTGGGGACTAAAATCACTGGCGTATGCAATCCAGAAAAAAACTACAGGCTTGTACTGGGTTCTGGAGTACAGTGCGCCATCCGACTTCAATGAGAAGCTTAAAATACAGCTTCTGCGCGACGAAAATGTGTTGCGTTTCATGGCTACAAAACTCGATAAATACGCCGTCGAGTACAATGCCAAAAGGAAAAGTGGTGTACCAACTGCAACCGAAAAAGTGGAGGCTTAATTTATGGCAAAAGCTAATGAAATCAAGTATCTGACGGCGATTAAAACGGAAAAAAGAGCCAAGAAATTTTGCCGTTTTAAAAAGTATGGAATTAAATACATCGACTATAAAGACGGCGAATTTTTAAAGAAGTTCTTAAACGAGCAGGGTAAGTTATTGCCACGCAGGCTTACGGGAAACTCTCTGAAATATCAGCGCAAAGTTTCCGATGCCGTGAAGAAAGCGCGTCAAATGGCGATATTGCCGTATGTAACCGATCTTTTAAAGTAAGGAGGCAATCATGGAAGTAATATTAATACAAGACGTTGACAACCTCGGCGCTGCTCATGAAAAA